>CAKSHG010000075.1 GCA_934456315.1 uncultured Oscillospiraceae bacterium
TACAGCATAAAGTACAGTATGGATTACGGTGTATTCACCATCGAAGATAAATTCGGAATGTACGTTTCCCGCGCATAGATAAGGAAATATCCCCGCAATTCAGTAAAAATTGCGGGGATATCGTATAAAATATTGACAATTCCGCATTTTAGTGATATAATAAGTTGTTGAATTATGTGGCGCAGGGGAATTCTGTGCCGAAAGGCTGTGATATAATGCGGCATAACAATGCCGGTCATAATCGCGTGACCAACGTAACCAGGTAATTTACCGCCGCAAGGCGGACGACATTATTATACACTTGAAAGGATTGAAGGAATTGTTCAGAGAAAACGAATACCGCACGCAGTACTGCAACGCGGTCACTGAAAGCGATATAGGCAAAAAGGTAAGGGCTGCCGGCTGGGTTGAGAATATCCGCGACCACGGCGGTATCATGTTCATCGACCTGCGCGACCACTACGGCGTGGTTCAGGTAGTGTTCCACAACGAAAAGCTCCTGGAGGGTATCCACAAGGAGTGCGCCGTTTCCATCGCAGGTACTGTTTTAAAGCGCGATGAGAGCACCTACAACGACAAGATCGAAACCGGCACCGTTGAGATCGAGGCGGAGGAAGTCCGCATTCTCGGCAAGGTGACGGAGCAGCTTCCGTTTGAAGTAGCTACCTCCCGCGAGACCCGCGAGGACGTCCGCCTGAAGTACCGCTACCTCGACCTTAGGAATAAGAAGATGCACGACAACATCGTGCTCCGTTCCAAGATAATCAGCTTCCTGCGCAACAAGATGAGCAGCATGGGCTTCCTGGAGCTCCAGACTCCTATCCTGTCCACCTCCTCACCCGAGGGCGCAAGAGATTACCTTATCCCCAGCCGTAAGCACCACGGCAAGTTCTACGCTCTGCCGCAGGCTCCGCAGATCTTCAAGCAGATCTACATGGTTTCCGGCTTCGACAAGTACTTCCAGATCGCTCCCTGCTTCCGCGACGAGGACGCAAGAGCCGACCGCTCCCCCGGCGAGTTCTATCAGCTCGACTTCGAGATGAGCTTCGCTACCCAGGAGGACGTTTTCGCAGTAGCCGAGGAGGTACTCTCTGCTACATTCTCCGAATTCTCCGACAAGCAGGTTTCTCCTGCTCCGTTCAGACGCATAACCTACAAGGAAGCAATGCTGACCTACGGTTCAGACAAGCCCGACCTGCGCAACCCGCTGGTTATCAAGGAGCTTTCCGACCTGTTCGTTGACAGCGACTTCAAGCCTTTCTGCAACAAGACTGTACGCGGTATCCGCGTACCCGGAATGGCAAAGCAGTCCAAGACCTTCTTCAAGAGCATGGAGGACTTTGCTGTACAGGAAGTCGGCATGAAGGGTCTGGGCTACTTCAAGGTTGAGCCGGGCGAGAACGGAATGTTCAAGTACAACGGTCCGATCGACAAGTTCCTCAATGACGACCAGCGCAGGGAGCTGGCGACCCGCTGCGAGCTTCAGGAGGGCGACGTGCTTTACTTCATCGCCGACACCAAGAAGAACGCTCCGAAGTTCGCCGGACAGATCCGCACCGAGGTCGCAAAGCGCATGAACCTCATCGACGAGAGCCGTTTCGAGCTGTGCTTCATCGTTGACTTCCCGATGTACGAGCTGGACGAGGAAACCGGAAAGATCATCTTCACACACAACCCGTTCTCCATGCCGCAGGGCGGTCTGGACGCGCTGCTGAACAAGGATCCGCTGGATATCCTCGCATATCAGTACGACATCGTCTGCAACGGCGTTGAGCTTTCCTCCGGCGCAGTCCGCAACCACGACCTCGACATCATGATAAAGGCGTTCGAGATCGCAGGCTACACCGAGGAGGACGTTGCGAGCAAGTTCGGCGCGCTCTACAACGCGTTCAAGTTCGGCGCTCCGCCCCATGCAGGTATGGCTCCCGGCGTTGACCGCATGATAATGCTGCTCACCGGCGAGGAGAGTATCCGCGAGGTAATTGCGTTCCCGCTGAACTCCAACGCGCAGGATCTGCTCCTCGGCGCGCCTACCGAGGTTACAGAGCAGCAGCTCCGCGAGGTCCACATCAAGGTTCGCAAGCAGATGTGATTTTCACAAATAACACGAATGGAGAGCCGATTGGCTCTCCATTTTTTTCTTTGGAAGTTTTATTACGCTGCCTGGATCATTGAAGCTTACTTCATGAAAACAAAGCTGTCCAGCATGAAAAGCTGTCTGCCCTTCATCTCTCCGGCAAACCAGCCCTCGTACCCGCTTTCCGCTACAAGGTACACCGCGTGCCGTCCGGTGACCGCCTTTACTCTGCCGCCGATAACTCCGCTGTCCTCTGCAAAGTCCACTGTTCCCAGCTCCTCACCGTCCTCGGAATCTATGCGGACATGCACCTTACCGCGGGAGCCGGCGCCCCGTACCTTCAGCCGTATCTGCATGGTGCTGGAAGCGTAGTCGTCGCCGAAATCGAAGTACTTCCACCCCATCACGCAGCCGTCAGTGACGTTGGTTATCGGACGCTCGAATACGCTGGTTTCGGTGATGTAGCAGCCGCCCTTGAGCACGCACGCCGTGTCAGCCGCCGTCACCATGTACGGGTCGAGGGATTCCTCAAATCCCAGCGAGGTCATCTCCACCTGCGGGATAGTACCGTCGGGGAGTATCTCGATACGCTCGACGCAGCCGCGCCTGGACATTATCGTACCGTTAGTCATGCGGTGGTAGAAAATGTACCACTGACCGTTGATGTTGCAGACGGAACCGTGGTCGTTTCCGCCGGGGAAGTCTATCCCGTTGTCGACTATAGTGCCGCGGTAGGTGAAAGGTCCCGTCGGGGAATCGGACGTCGCGTAGTCCAGGCAGCTTCCGCGCTGCGGTGAGTAGATGAGGTAGTAGGTCCCGTTTATCTTGCGCGGGGAGCACGCCTCAAAGAAGCGGTGCGGCTCCGCAGTGGGGATAATGTCCAGCTTGTAGCTTCCGGGCACCGCTTCGTACATGTTGCCTTTCAGTTCGCACATGTAGCTTCCCTGGTATCCGCAGTAGACGTACACGCGCCCGTCGTCGTCCACAAGCACACCCGGGTCGATGAACGTGCCGTTGTCATAGTGGTTTGGAATGTCGTATTCATAGCGGGACAGCAGCCTGAACGGACCCTCAGGGCGGTCAGCGACCGCAACGCAGCCCTTGGAATTCACTATGTAAGCGTAAAGATAGTACTTCCCGCCGCGTTCTACAACGTCAGGCGCGAACAGGAGGTCGTCCGTCCAGTCGACGTCCGACGGACCGTCGTGTCCGTCGCGGGAGCGGAAAATGTCGCCGTGGCAGACCCACTTGGTGGGGTCGCTGACCGGCGCCGACCATACTTTCAGCTTGTAGTCGCAGAAGTCGATGGAATCCTTGCGGTCATGGGAGCCGTAAACGTAGATCCTGTCGCCGAAAACTCTCGGCTCGCCGTCGGGAATGTATTCCCAGCTCGGGAGATATGGATTTGCCATTTTTAGTCACCTCGTAATTCATTAGCAGTCAACCGCCGGGTCTGGCAGTCACTTATCACGATTATCATTATATCATGTTTCGGCATAATCAACAACGATTAACATGACAGAATACAGCATTTTTTTGCCTTTTTAACGAATTGAAACGATTTACACAAGATTTGGCTAAAATATACAGAATTGTGTTGATTTTTTTTGCGTAAAGTGCTAGAATTATATTTAACATAAGAAAATAAACACTTATATTGTCGAATAGTTCAGAAGTTCGTCAGTTTGTTCTGAACACGCAGCGTAACCTGTGGATAAATTCGGCGGGAGCCGGTAGTATAGAAGGAGAAGAATATGAAAAACTTAAAAGTGGCAACAAAACTGATCATTTCATTCGGCATGGTCATACTGATGACCATCGTGTGCTCCGTTGTTTCAGTCGTTGGACTGAATCAGGTTCAGGGCAACATGAATACGATGATTGACTATGATGTCAATAGCCTCCTTAGAGTCAAGGACGTTCAGATCCAGGTCGAAACCATCGGCAGGGCGGTCCTCGCCGGATCCTTCGAAGATGACAGCATTATCGAGGCAGCATACATTAAGGAAGCAACAGACGCTGCCGATACTATGATGGCAAAGCTCGACCTCATCACATACACCGGTTCCGACGCGAAGATAGACGAGCTGAAGTCCGTGTGCAACGAGATATACACAGTTCTCCCGGAAGTTACGGCGACAGTTTCCGGCGGCACAAGCGAACAGGCTCTTGCAGCTTACAACGAGAAGCTTTCCGCTAAGATCGACCAATGCCTTTCCATCGGCAACGAAGCTGATTCCGTGCTGACAAATGCATGCGCTGATACAAGAGCCGTTATCACCTCTGAAACTACAACCACCACGACCATTGCGCTTATCGTTGGCATTCTTGCACTGGCTCTCGGCGTTGCAGGGATCATCAATCTTACAACTCTGTTCACCAAGCCCATCAACGAGATCAAGAACGCGCTCATCAAGATCTCCAATGGCGAGCTTGACAGCGAGATCACCTATGTGAGCCGCGATGAATTCGGCGAGATGGCAGAAGCAATGCGCACCACCAATGAGGAGCTTAGCAGGCTTATCAAAGACAGTTCCTACATGTACGGCGAGCTGGCAAAGGGCAACTTCAATGTACATACCACTGCGCGCGAGGTATACATCGGCGAGTTTGCTCCGCTGCTTGACAACTTAAGGATCCTCGCGTATGGCCTTAGCGACACCATGTCCCAGATCTATCAGTCCGCTGACCAGGTAGATTCCGGTTCCGAGCAGGTTTCCGCCGGCGCACAGGCTAACGCACAGGGCGCTACAGAGCAGGCTGGTTCCGTTGAGGAGCTTGCAGCTACCATCGAGGAGATCTCCGACAAGATCACCAAGAACGCCGCAGATTCCCAGACAGCAAGCAGCGGCATGGCAGAGGTCGGCAAGCAGGCAGAGGTTTCCAACGACCGCATGAAGGAAATGCTCGGCGCAATGGAGGAGATCAGAGACACCTCCGCACAGATCAGCGACATTATCAATACCATCGAGGATATCGCATTCCAGACCAATATCCTGGCGCTCAATGCGGCAGTTGAGGCTGCAAGAGCAGGCGAGGCAGGCAAGGGCTTTGCAGTTGTTGCCGACGAGGTACGCAACCTTGCGTCCAAGTCCGCAGTAGCTTCGCAGAACACCGCAGAGCTTATCCAGCGCTCCATCAGAGCGGTAGAGAACGGTTCTCACATCGCAGACGACACCGCAGAGGCGCTTAGCGCAGTTGTAAAGCAGATTGAGGATATCGTAGTCACAATCGACCGCATTTCCTCCGTAAGTGAGGAGCAGGCGCAGTCCATTGCGCAGGTCACCACTGGTATCGAGCAGATTTCCAACGTAGTTCAGACCAACTCTGCAACTGCAGAGGAGAGCGCAGCTGCTTCCGAGGAGCTGTCCGCACAGGCTACTGCGATGAAGACCCTGGTTTCCAGATTCACATTAAGAGAAGCAAGAGCCAAAAACACCTGATAGGTTCATCTGATTACAAAGGGAGAGCAGAAATGTTCTCCCTTTTTTTGCTAGCGTCCCCTTGACAAATTTTACCCCGAGTGTTATAATCAAATCAAGATATCAAAATGATATCAAATCGAACAAGACTACGGGAGGTATTGACATGGACGAAAAATCAGTTGTGAATTACGAGGAAAAAGAGCTGCGGGCTCCAAGCGGCTGGCTGGTTCTGTTTCTCACGGTAGTTCTGTACATCGCGGCGATAGTGCTGCTCATAGTCTGCGCGGCTGGCTCTGACGGCAGTTCCGCCGGAGAGGTCAGCGTTGCAAACCCCGTCGGAATGGTGGTCGGGATAATCTGGCTGTGTATCGGGTGGGTTCCGCTCATCGGTCTGCGCGTTATCAAGCCGAACGAGGCGCTGGTGCTGACCCTTTTCGGCAAGTACATAGGTACGCTCAAGCGCGAGGGATTCTACTTTGTGAACATTTTCAGCGTCCCGGCGATACCGAAAACGCAGAATCCTGGCAAGCCGGGCGTTCCGCACACGAAAATATCCCTCAAGACGATGACCCACGACAACCGCAAACAGAAAATAAACGACCAGATGGGCAATCCTATCGAGGTCGGGATAGTGGTCATCTGGCGCGTTGTGAACACGGCAAAGGCGCTGTTCAATGTTGACGACTACGAGGATTTCATGTCTATCCAGGCTGATTCCACGCTGCGCGACGTTGTGAGATGCTATCCCTACGACACCACGGATTTCGACGAAAAGTCGCTGCGCGGCTCGTCGCAGGAGGTCTGCGAGCAGCTCAAGAGCACCCTCCAGGATCGCGTGGAGCATGCCGGTCTTGAGATAATCGAAGCAAGGATAACCCACCTCGCATACGCGCCGGAGATTGCTGCAGCAATGCTCCAGCGCCAGCAGGCGACGGCGATAATCGAAGCGCGCCAGAAGATAGTAGACGGCGCGGTCGGAATGGTCGAGATGGCGCTGAACAAGCTAAGCGAGAGCAACGTCTGCGAACTGGACGAGGAGCGCAAGGCGCAGATGGTCAGCAACCTGTTGGTGGTACTCTGCGGCAACAAGGACGCGCAGCCCATCGTGAACAGCGGCTCCATCTATTAAGGAGGGCGTATGACTGAACTGGTTTTTTCGCAGGAAAGTATCTGGTCGCTTGCGGCGATGGCTGTGTTCGGGATACTGCTTCCGGTCGCCGCAGTGCTGGTATGGAGGCTGGCGCTGCATAAGGGAAACATGCGCTCCGTATTTATCGGAGCGGGAATGTTCTTCCTGTTTGCGATAATCCTGGAGCGGCTGCTGCACATGGCGGTAATGCCGCTGGTTTCCGGGAACATCGTGCTGACCGCGCTGTACGGCGGTCTTGCCGCCGGAGTGTTCGAGGAAACGGCACGGTTCCTAAGCTTCAGATTCCTGATGAGAAACGACCGCAGCGCAGAAAGCGCGGTTTCCTACGGGTTGGGTCACGGCGGCTTCGAGGCGATATATCTTCTCGGACTGACCGCGGTGAGCGCGCTGATGATGGCGGCGTCGGTGAGCTCCATGGGAGTCACCGAGTTCCTGAACAGCGCTTCCGGCGGCAGTGAAGCAGTCGCAGAGCAGCTCCGGGCGCAGCTTGAGGGATTCGCGCAGGTGAACGCGGCAAATGCTGCTCTGTCGATATTCGAGCGTATCGTTGCGATGACGCTGCATGTTTCGCTGTCCGTGCTTGTGATGGAAGCAGTGATGGTAAAGGGCAGAATGTGGCTGTATCCCGCCGCGATAGTTATCCATGCGCTGATGGACGTCCCGGCGGTGCTGTACCAGTGCGGTGCAATACCGCTGCCGGTATGCGAGATCATTATGACAGCGTTCACGGCGGTGTGGGCTGTCGTTGCATTCAGGCGCTACAAATTCCTGAAAAAGCAGTAAAGGGAGGTGAGCCGCGTGGCTGACGACGTTAAGAACGATAATAGCACAAACAACGCGAAGAAAGAAAAGAAGCAGATACCGCTGCGGCTCTCCGCAACTCTGTATAATGAGCTCATGCAGTGGGCGGAGGACGATTTCCGCTCGGTGAACGGGCAGATAGAGTACCTGCTGACCGAATGCGTGAAGTACCGCAGGAAGCATTCCAGACCGGAAAAGGGGGAGGAAGAATGAACGATGGAGTGTTTACCTCATAAGCTACCTCGTGACCCCGATCGTTCTGGGGATAGCCGGGCTGGTCAGCTGGAGATTTCCGCCGAAATACGGCGATAACGTCGGCTACAGGACGCAACGCTCCAAAAGCAGCGAGGCGGCGTGGGATTTCGCGCAGGTGTTCTGGGGAAGGCTGATACTGATCATCAGCATTCCGGTGCTTGCCGTGTCGGCGGCGGTCGGAGTTTTTCAGACGGCGAACGATGTCGGAGAGGACGCAGGGCTGGTGATATGCTGTATTGTGATAGCGGTACAGCTGACCGGGTTGTTCGTCAGCATCGGGTGTACGGAATCCGCGCTGAAAAAGTGGTTTGGTAAATAATAAAAGCGGCGGGTCGTTGGTTTGCAGCATGTGCGCTGTGAATCCGATGACCCGCCGTTGGGTTATTTAATTTCTGTCACGACTTGATTTCAGTTCCCGGAGGGAGCATGTCGTATCTTGCGAACTCTGCCGTAAATTCGCCCAGACCCTGGGTGATCTGACGGAGGGTCAGCGCGAAATCCCCGAGCTCCGCTTCCGGAGCTTCCGCGAGCAGTTCGCTCACTCCGTTTCCGATGGAGTTCATTCCGAGCACGGAGCCGCGGCGCTTTGAAAGCACGCTCATAACGTCGCCCTGCTTGTCTTCCGGGAGGATTATCTTCAGACTGTCTACAGGCTCGAGAAGATACGGCTGCGCTTCCTTCATGCAGTCTTTGAATGCCATCGAAGCCGCAGTCTTGAACGCCATTTCGGAGCTGTCCACCGGGTGGTAGCTTCCGTCGATGAGGGTGGCTTTCAGGCGTACCACCGGGAAGCCGCCGATGGAGCCGTGCTCCGCAGCCTCCTGAAGTCCCTTTTCGACCGCCGGGAAGAAATTCTTCGGAACGGCGCCGCCGAATACCTTTTCGCCGAACAGCAGCTCGTCGCCGTCATACGGCTCGAATTCTATCTTGACGTGCCCGTACTGACCATGACCGCCGGACTGCTTCTTGTATTTGCTCTCGATGGTGACAGGCTTGCGGATAGCCTCGCGGTACGCGATCTTCGGCTCGGACATCTTGACTTCCATACCGAATTTGGACTTGAGCTTTGCGCAGGCAACATCAAGGTGCTGGTCGCCGAGTCCGCCTATCATGCGCTGGTGGGTTTCGTGATTGTGGACGTACTTCAGCGTGGGGTCCTCCTCGAGCAGCCTGCGGATAGCGCCGGAGAGCTTGCCTTCGTCGCCGCCGCCAGCCAGATTGACCGCGCGGAAGTAGCATGCCTTCGGGAATTCCGTAGGCGCGAGCGCTGCAACGGCGTCCGGAGCGCAGAGCGTGTCGTTGGTCGCAGCTTCGAGCTTGGTCACGGCTACGATATCCCCGGCGAACGCCTCGGAGATCTCCTCCTGCTTCTTTCCGGTGAGCTTCAGCAGCTTGCCTATGCGGACGGTTTCGCCGGAGGTCGCATTAACTGCGGAAACGCCGGCGGCGAGCCTGCCCTGGATTATTTTCAGCATGCTTATCTTGCCGACGAACGGGTCGGCAACTGTCTTGAACACGAAAGCCTTGAGCGGCTTGTTCTCGTCGTAATCGAGCACCTCGCCGTCAAGCTCCTCGAGCTTCCTTTCGTTGGGGGAGGGGAGCATGGAAACCACGGCGTCCAGCAGCATGTCAACGCCGGAGAGTGTGTCGTTCGCACAGCATACCAGCGGAGTTATCGCGCCGCTTGCAACGCCGTCGTGGATACCCTTCACAAGCTCGTCGTGGGTGAAATCCTCGCCGCTGAAGAACTTCTCCATGAATTCCTCGTTTGTTTCGGCGACAGCCTCCGCCATGGAAGCGCGCAGACCTGCGATGCGGTTTTCGGACGCGGGCATGGGAACTTCAGTCGGAACGCCCTTGCTGTCGTACTTGTACGCTTTCATCGTCAGCAGATTTATGTAAGC
>CAKSHG010000076.1 GCA_934456315.1 uncultured Oscillospiraceae bacterium
AAGACTGTGGGGGAAAACTCTTGTTTTCCCCCACACCCCTTTAGCGCTTTTGGAGCTTTTACTGCGCTATCGCGCAGTATATTTCGCCGTCTATGACGGCGAACCGAGGGCTCTGCCCTCGACCCGCAAGGAAGGGGCGCGCCCCTCCCTTGACTCTCCCAGTTGGGGGTTGCAGTAAATTTAAAAGTCCCTGCAACGTTAAATTATAGTTTACAGCTAAGCTCCGCCACGGTTATTGACAAGACAATTCAAAGGTGTTATAATAAATCGGTATTATCTGAATGAAAGCCGAGGTTTACTATGAGAGAGGAAATAACCGTTGAAGAACTCCGGGAAATGTCCCCCGAAGAATACATGATATACGATGTCCGCGACAGCTCCGCGTTCGCACTTGGTCATATCGACGGCGCAGTCAACGTCCAGCCGGACCAGCTTGGCGCTCCTGGTTCACCGCTGCCTGATGGAAAAACACTGGTCATCTGCTGCCGCAGCGGCGTTATCAGCGAGGATATCGCGGAAAGGCTCCGCGCAGAGGGTCACGACGCTGTGAACCTTGTCGGCGGGTATGTCCGTTGGCTGGGACAGAAAATAGCAATGCAGAGCAGCGCAGACCGCGCGGCCGATATCGAGCGCAGCCTCACCAAGAAGTTCCACCGCAGTATTTTCAGCAAGTTCGCAAAGGCGCTCAACGAATACGAGCTGCTCAAGCCCGGCGACAAGGTCGCAGTCTGCATTTCCGGCGGAAAGGACTCCATGCTTATGGCGAAGCTTTTCCAGGAGATAAAACGCCACCGCAAGTTCGATTTCGAGCTGGTGTTCCTTGTAATGGACCCCGGCTACAGCAGTGAAAACCGCGCGATAATCGAAGCTAACGCAAAGCTGATGAATATCCCGATAACCGTGTTCGAAACAAACATCTTCGATTCCGTCTACAACGTAGAGAACAATCCCTGCTACCTCTGCGCAAGAATGCGCCGCGGACATCTTTACAATAAGGCAAAGGAACTGGGCTGCAATAAGATCGCACTGGGACACCACTTTGACGATGTTATCGAAACGATACTGATGAGTATGATCTACGGCGGTCAGGTGGAAACCATGATGCCGAAGCTCCACAGCGCGAATTTCCCCGGCATGCAGCTTATCCGCCCGATGTACTTTATCCGCGAGGACGAGATAAAGCACTGGGCAAAGTACAACGACCTGCATTTCATTCAGTGCGCCTGCCGGTTCACCGATACCTGCACAACCTGCAATCCCGACGGAGCGGCGCGCTCAAAGCGGCAGGAGATAAAGCAGCTCATCGCGCACCTCAACGAGGGCAATCCCCAGGTGGTCATGAATATCTTCCGCAGCGTTGAGAATGTCAAGCTTAACAAGATAATCTCCTACAAGAAAGACGGCGTTATCCACAGCTTCCTTGACGGATACGACGATTAATAAAACAATACCCCCGGGGGCTGACGTCTTTATCACGGCAGCTGCCGGGGGTTATATTATCCTCATTTAAGCCTGTGGCTGACTATCCATGAAGAATTGTTTTCGCTCCGTCCGCCGGTTCCGGCGGACGGAAGATATATCGGGAGGAGGGATCTTGACCTTACTGGCGGGCTATCGTCACCGTGCCGCTTGTGAGGGACGCGGTGAGCTGATGCTTGTTTGCGCCGCCGAATTCGCCGCTGGTTCCCTTGCCGAGATTGATGAAATTGCCCTTTTCCTGACCGAGGTCGGTTTTTACAAATCCGGAAACTCCGCTGACGCTTAAGTTAACTCCGGAGCCCTCCGGGAGAGAAACGTTAACGTTGCCGCTGATAAGGCTCACATTGAGGTCGCCGTTCCAGTCGGCGTAGCTTATGTTGACTGTTCCGCTGGTGACGGAAACGCTGCCCTTGCCGGAAATGCCGCTGACCGTGGTCGTTCCGGATACGGAGTGTATCCCGAATTCCTCTGCGCGGTAGCCGGAAACTGTTGCGTTGCCGCTGACCGTGCATACGTTCACCGATTTGGAAACATACGCTGCCGGAGCGGTTTCCTCCTTGTCGAGGGATACGGTCTGTTCCTGCTTCGGCTGGTCTGCGAGCGGGTTTGTCAGGTTGATGCTGCCGCTCGCGGACTGGAGCTTGACGTTGTTGAAATACGCATGGACGTTTATGTTGCCGCTTGCCGTATTCAGACTGAACTGGTCTGCGGAAACCTCGCCAACGTCAACACCACCGCTGGAAGTGTTTATCTTGAGTTTTTCGAATGTTCTCAGTGGGAGATACACTGTAATAGCGTAGTCCTCGGCGGGTTTGCTGCCAAAAATGCCGAAAATATTGAAACTTAAACTTTCCTTGAGAGTCAGGGTCTTGCCGGAAAGGACTGCGCAGAATTCCGGGGAATCCTTCGGATTATCATACTCAACGTAGATATCCTGACGGTCCTGCGGGATAACGATTATCTTCGCGCCGAGGGAGCTTACCTCCACCGTGCTGATGTCGTTGGAAAACGTATAGGTCTGCTTGTCTGCCATGATGATTACTCCTTTCAGAATGAGTTTATTCTTCTGTCGCTGTTGTTTCTGTGAACATTGTGGTCACGATTTCTGCGGCTGTGCCGGGGGTCAGCTCGGTCGCGGCGACGATGTTGTCCGCTTCCACTGCGGAGGCTGTGGAGCTTACCACCTTGATATCTCCTGCGGAAACCGAGAGGTTAACGTTAGTCTTGCCGCCGTTGATGGAGATAACGTCGCCGTCAGCGGCATGCCTGTTTTCATCGCCGACCATTATGCGGATATCTCCTGCGCTCTTGTCGCAGTTGAATCTAACGGAGGAATCCTCCGGGATATCCAGGTATACGTCGCCGGCACTGACGTCAACATCGCAGCCCTCGCTGAAATCCGCATACTGGAGCTTTGCCGTGCCTGCGGAAACATCTATCCTGCCGTTTCCGGTAAGCCCGTAAATGCTTGCCGAGCCTGCGCTGACATCGACCTCGTATCTCGCCGTGTCTGCGTTCCTGGCGATAAGATTACCTGCGGAAACGTCGCTCACGATGTCCTCGGCGCGGAAGTTTTCCGGCTGGGTGTAGGTCAGCGTACCCGCGCTCACATTGAGAAAGACCTCCTTAGCCTTTATATCATCGCAGGACAGCGTGCCTGCGCCGACAGTCAGTCTGAGCTGTTCGTAGGTCTTGTCCGGAACCTTCACGGTTATTTCCGTTTTGAATGCCGAACCGTTCAGGAGATTCGTGAACCAGCTGCTGCTCCAGCTCCATTCGGAGCTGATGTTGAGGGTGTCGCCGGAAACCCCCGCCCTTACGCGGTTTTCAGCGCCGCCGGAAACGGTCACCTGCGTTTTCTGCTCCGACCAGGGCTTGATGTTCAGCTTGCATGCGCCTGCGTCCGCCTTTATGATGGTGAAGCTGTCGGTTATGTCGTAGGAGTTTGCGCCGCTGTCACTGATGACGAGTTCGCTTGTCACCATATCGTCTGTGCTGTGGTCAGTTCCGAGGAACATCACAGATACTCCGAATGCTATGAACGAGAAGATGCACAGCGGGATAAATATTCTGAGTACAACTTTCATGCCAACGCCTCCTTAAAGTCCGTAGATAGCCTTGACATGATCCACGACTATCGCCTTTATCCAGTGGAACACAGCCTTGCACAGCCCGCATATTCCACAGCCGACCAGTACGGCGCCGCTGATCATTCCTGTGCCGAGGAATATCCTGCTCAGCGGGTGGAACTGCGAAACACCGAATATTTGGTCGAATCCTCCGCTCAAAAGACCCATCGCCATGGAGCCAAGACCGCCGAAGATCATTGAAATCACCAGCGGGATAAGCCACGACCACAGGAGCACGTCAAGGACTATGCAGGTTATCAGCTTACCCGCGTTGCAGTTGGGCTTCATACCCTTAACGTCCCTGAACCTGAAGCCGCCCTCCTTCGCGTGATCCCCGACCGGAGGAACGCACTGCGGAGGAACCTCACCCTGTCTGCTGGTGGAATTGTACTGGTACCGCTCGTCGGTCTGCCTGGGAATGGAGCTGTACGCGTTCTGCGCGCCGGGAGCGGGCTGCTCGGGGGCGTTGTGTTTGGGAGTGTACTCCGGCATCGGCTGCGAAGGCTGCTCGGGCTTCGCTGACTGCGCGGGAGCCTCCGGCTCGTATGCGATGTGCTCCGGGGTGTATTCCCTGGGAGCTTCTGCGGGCTTATCCGGCTCGCTGTCAGGCTTCGCAAGTTTTATTCTGGGGGAAGCCGGAACGGCTTCTTCTGCAATGTGCTCGGGAGTGTATTCCCTTATCGCGGGGGAGTCCGGCTCTGCCGGAGCCTCGGGCTGCTCCTTTACAAGCGAAAGGTCAGCCGGGAGCTTCTCGCCGGGTTTCGTGAGGGATACGCGGCGCTGGTTCTCTATCGCGCCTGCTACTATGGAATTGATACGGGTGCTTTCGATATCGAGGTAGTTCCGCGCTATCTCCTTTACGTCGCCGAGCTTTTCGCAGGTTTCCTCCTCGGTCAGCCCATCTTCCTGGCTCGCCTTGAAGTGTTCCTCGAAGTCGGCGAATATCTCCTCGTCGTCGTCGATGCCTATTCTGTGCAGCTCGTTATGGAGATTATACAGAAAGTCGCCTTTGTTTTTTGCTATCATTTACGCGTCCCCTTTCAGCAGCTTGTTTATGCTGTCTACAAACTCAAACCATTCGTTCAGCAGCGTTTCCTTTTCCGCCCTGCCGCTGTCTGTTATCCTGTAGTATTTCCTGGGCGGACCCTCCTGCGATTCCACTATGTAGGAATCTATCATGCCGTTGTCTTTCAGCCGCTTCATCAGCGGATATATCGTTCCCTCGGTTATCTGCATGCATTCGGATATCCTGTTCACCAGCTCGTAGCCGTAGCAGTCGCCGCTGCACAATATCGAAAGAACACACAGCTCCAGGGTACCTCGTTTCAGCTGAGAGTTCATCTTTCACCTCCGATGGACCGCCGTGCCGTTATATGGAAACCCTGAATAAAACAAAGACGAGCGGACTCGTGTCTGTCTTTGTTACGCTTCAGTATATTCAGTATGTTCCAAGGTACTTTGTTTCGCAAGGTAGCCTCATCAAAAAAATCGGAACTTCTTTTCCTGTTCCATGCTCTTATTTTACCACAAGGTATTATGTTTTGCAAGGTACTGAATGCACAAATTATGCGCTTGTTCAAAAGAATTATATGTGAAATCTGCACAAACGAGCCTTGGGCTGTTCAAGAATGGATATTCCGTCTTTATATGATATGTGCGCGGCGGGTCAAAAATTACGGTGCGGAAGCGTTTTTGTGCAAAAAACTCTTGTATAAATCGACGTTTTGTGCTAAAATAAAATAGTATTTTATACTTTAAAACCACATAAGGAGAAAAACAATGTCAAGAGATTATTCCACCTATGAGAGCCCGTTCTGCACCCGTTATGCAAGCAAGGAGATGCAGTACATCTTTTCCGCAGACAAGAAGTTTTCCACATGGCGCCGCCTGTGGGTCGCACTCGCCCGCGGCGAGATGAAGCTCGGTCTGCCCATCACACAGGAGCAGGTAGACGAGCTCGAGGCGCATGTTGACGACATCAACTACGCTGTAGCAGAGGAGCGTGAGAAGCTCGTCCGCCACGATGTAATGTCCCATGTATACGCCTACGGCGTACAGTGCCCCAAGGCTAAGGGAATAATCCACCTTGGCGCGACTTCCTGCTACGTTGGCGACAACACCGACGTCATCATCATGCGCGACGCGCTTCAGCTCGTCAAGAAGAAGCTGGTCAACGTTATCAGCAACCTCGCGAAGTTCGCTGACGAGCACAAGAGCCAGCCCTGCCTTGCGTACACCCACCTCCAGCCTGCACAGCTCACCACTGTCGGCAAGCGCGCTTCCCTCTGGATAAACGAGCTGCTGATGGACTACGAGGAGATCGAGTACCGTATCTCTACCCTCAAGCTGCTCGGTCAGAAGGGCACAACCGGCACACAGGCAAGCTTTGTTGAGCTTTTCGGCGGTGACAGCGCAAAGATAAAGGCGCTGGAGAAGTCCATCGCGAACGAGATGGGCTTTGAGGAGTGCGTTCCTGTCAGCGGTCAGACCTACTCCAGAAAGATGGACAGCATGGTGCTCGCTACCCTCGGCGGTATCGCGCAGAGCTGCTCCAAGTTCAGCAACGACCTGCGTATCCTTGCTAACTTCAAGGAGATGGAGGAGCCGTTCGAGAAGAACCAGATAGGTTCTTCCGCAATGCCTTACAAGCGCAACCCCATGCGCGCGGAGCGTATCACCTCCCTCGCAAGATACGTTATGATAGACACGCTGAATCCTGCGTTCACAGCAGGCACACAGTGGTTCGAGAGGACCCTCGACGACAGCGCTAACAAGCGTATTTCCGTTGCGGAGGGCTTCCTCGGCGTTGACGCTATCCTGAATATCATGATAAACATCACCGACGGACTGGTGGTATATCCCAAGGTGATCGAGCAGAGAGTTATGCGCGAGCTGCCGTTCATGGCTACCGAGAACATCATGATGAGAGCCGTAGAAAAGGGCGGCGACCGTCAGGAGCTCCACGAGGCACTGCGTACTCACAGTATCGCTGCGGCTGCTGTCGTTAAGGAGCAGGGTGGCGAGAACGACCTCGTCAAGCGCATCGCGGCTGATCCGATCTTCCAGATAACCGAGGAGGAGATCAGAGCCGTGCTCAAGCCGGAGAACTACACCGGACGCGCTCCCGAGCAGGTGGAGGAATTCCTGCGCGACTGCGTTCGTCCTGTCCTCGAGAAGAACAAGGAGCTCCTCGGCGAGCACGTTGAGCTTAACGTATAAGAAGTAAAAAGGAGCGGCAAGGTTGAAAAAGTGGATTTGTGCGGCTGCGACCGCAGCAGACAATGAAATAACGCAGCAGTTCGGGGAGCTCCTCGGCGGGGTTATGCTCAGCCGGGGGATAACCTCGCTCGACCGCGCCCGGGAGTTTTTCGGGTGCAGCAGCCTGTCAGACCCGCTGCTCATGAAAGATATGGAAGCGGCTGTGGAGGTCATACGCAGCGCCCTGGACGAGGGCAAGAAGATAACCGTTTTCGGCGACTACGACTGCGACGGCATAACCTCCACGGCAATGCTGTACGGCTACCTGAGCGCGATGGGCGCTGAGGCGGAATACTACATACCCGACCGCAGCGAGGGCTACGGCATGAACATGGACGCGCTCCAGCGTATCCTGGACGCCGGCACCGAGCTTGTCATCACGGTGGATAACGGAATTTCCGCTGTCGAGGAGGCAAAGTACATCGCGGAGCGCGGCGCCCAGCTGGTCATAACTGACCATCATCAGCCGCCGCAGGAGCTTCCGGTATGCGAGGCGTGCGTTGACCCGCACCGTGCCGACGACAATTCTCCGTTCAAGGAGCTGTGCGGCGCGGGCGTTGTCCTCAAGCTGCTGTGCGCGCTCGAGGAGGACGAGGATTTCGTCTTGGAGCAGTACGCGGACCTTGCGGCAGTGGGTACCGTCGCGGACGTAATGCCGCTTATCGGCGAGAATCGCTTCATAGTCCGCAGAGGGCTTGAGAATATCCACAGCAGCCAGAATCAGGGGCTTGACAAGCTGATAAGGAGCGCAGGACTTGACCCGGTGAAGGTGGATTCCACCAACATCGCGTTTTCCATTGCGCCGCGAATTAACGCCGTAGGGCGTATCGCCAGGGCGGACCGCGCAGTCGAGCTGCTGATGACCGAAAGTCCGGAGCAGGCGGGGCTTATCAGCGAGGAGCTCGCGCTGTGCAATTCCGAGCGCACAGCGGAGGAAAACCGCATAATGGAGGACGTTTCACGGCAGATAGAGCAGCGTCCGGAGCTGCTCCGGGAGCGCGTGCTGGTGGTATCCGGCGATGGCTGGAAGCATGGCGTTATCGGGCTGGTGTGCTCCAAGCTGCTGAATAAGTACGGCAAGCCGGTGCTTGTTATATCCGTTGAAAACGGCGAGGCAAGAGGCTCCGCGAGGGGTATTGACGGCTTCTCCATCTATAAGCTGCTGGAGGGGTGCAGTCAGGTGCTGACGAAATTCGGCGGACACCCCAAGGCGGGGGGATTCTCTTTAAGACCTGAGGATATCGAAACATTCCGGCAGATGGTGTACGCTTACTGCCGGCAGTGCTACCCGAAAATGCCGGAGTACGCCGTCAGCGCTGATATGGAGCTTAACGGCGACCGCCTTACGGTGGAGCAGGTCAACGAGCTGATGAAGCTTGAGCCCTGCGGCGAGGGCAACAGAAAGCCGGTGTTCCTGCTAAGGAACTGCACTGTTCAGTCGAAGCGCGCTCTGAAGGAGGGAAAATTCACCTCGATGGAGCTGCTCACAGGCGGTACGGTGCTGAAAGCTATCAGCTTTTCGATGCCGTTTGCGAAGTGCTTTGCTGATATCGGCAGCAGCGTGGACGTGCTTGCGACGGTTGAACTGAACGAGTTCCGGGGCAACACTTCGGTGGAGCTGCGGCTGGTCGACATGCGCCCGGCGGGATTCCGTGATGACAGGTTCTTTGCGGCGCAGCGCACCTATGAGGAGATATCCCGCGGCGAGGGCTGCGACAAGCGGCTGGCTCCGAGGGTGATCCCCGACAGACCGGCGCTGATGGCGGTGTACGACCTTATCCGCGCCCACGGCGGCAGCATGTCCGCAGAGGAGATGTGCGTCTACGGCGGGAAGGACCTCAATTACTGCATGATACGCATTGCGCTTGACGCATTCAGCGAGGCGGGAATGGTCAGGGTATCCGCCGACACGGAAAGCGTCGAGCTGATCCCGGTGACGACAAAGACAGACCTGATGGCGACGGGGGTCATTTCCCGCCTGCGTCAGAGCCTTTTGGCATAAAGATATATCCCGAAAAGGGGAAAGGGAAAAAGGGGACACTAAACAGAAAAACGGCGCCCCGCCGTGGAGGGTGGTATTCAGCATGACAAGTCAGACAGGCACCGCGGGCACAGCGGTAAAGACATTCGAACAGCTCGTGGAGAAGATAAGGGCGAGCGAGAAGCCCTACGACCTTGAGAAGATAACCCAGGCGTACAAGGTGGCTGAAAGGGCGCACGAGGGGCAGCTGCGCACCTCCGGCGACCCTTATATAACGCACCCTATCGCCGTAGCGGCTATCCTGCTCGACTACTGCATGGATACCGACACCATCTGCGCGGCGCTGCTCCACGACACGGTGGAGGACACCGACGTCACCCTTGAGGAGCTGCGTAAGAAATTCGGCGAAGACGTCGCCATCATGGTGGACGGCGTTACCAAGATAGGACTTGTCCCGCTGGTTTCCAAGGAGGAGCAGCAGGCGGAGAATATCCGGAAGATACTCATGGCTATGTCCAAGGATATCCGGGTCATAATCATCAAGCTCGCCGACCGTCTGCACAACATGAGGACCCTCGCGGCGCGCCCGCCGGAGAAGCAGCGCAAGAC
>CAKSHG010000077.1 GCA_934456315.1 uncultured Oscillospiraceae bacterium
ATAATCATCAAGCTCGCCGACCGTCTGCACAACATGAGGACCCTCGCGGCGCGCCCGCCGGAGAAGCAGCGCAAGACCTCCCTTGAAACGATGAACTTCTACGCGCCCATCGCCCACCGCTTAGGTATGAGCGACGTCAAGGAGGAGATGGAGGATATCGCTATCCACTATCTCGACCCCTACGGCTGCAAGGAAGTCGAGGAGCAGATAGCTCTCCACAAGGAGGAGCGCGACGCATTCATCGACAGCATCAAGAAGCGCATAAGAGAGCGCATTTCCGACATCAAGCCGGAGCCCATCATAGAGGGACGTGTGAAGTCCATCTACAGCATTTACAAGAAGGTGTACGTCAAGAACAAGCGGTTCGACGAGATCTACGATATCTACGCGGTCAGAGTCATCGTGCAGTCGGTGATCGAGTGCTACAATGTGCTCGGCGTTATCCACGACATGTTCCGACCCATTCCGTACCGTTTCAAGGACTACATCGCGACGCCGAAGCCCAACCGTTACCAGTCGCTGCATACGACTGTCATCGGCCGCGAGGGTATCCCGTTTGAAGTCCAGATACGCACCGTGGAGATGCACAACACCGCGCAGTACGGCGTTGCGGCGCACTGGAAGTACAAGGCAGGTATCAACGGCAACGTATCCGGCGAAAAGCGCTTCGACTGGATAAGACAGCTCCTCGAGCGCCAGCAGGAAGCCGACGACGTTGAGGCGATCGCGGACGCGATAAAGACCGACCTCTCCCCGGACGAGGTATTCGTGTTCACCCCGAAGGGCGATGTTGTGGCGCTGCCCACCGGAGCGACCGTGCTGGATTTCGCGTACCATATCCACACCCAGGTCGGAAACAAGATGACCGGCGCCAAGGTAGGCGGCAGAATGGTCAGCTTTGATTATGTGGTTCATACCGGCGAGATCGTCGAGATACTGACCTCCGGATCGCCGAACTACGGTCCGAACCGCAACTGGATAGAGATAGCCAAGACCACCGAGGCAAAGAGCAAGATACGGAGCTGGTTCAAGAAAGAATGCCGCGATGAGAACATCGAGCGCGGCAGGGAGGAGCTTGAGCGCGAATTCAAGCGTAACAACATCACGATAACTCCCGAGCTGCTCCAGACCTCCGCTTCGCGCCAGCGTCTGGATTCCGTGGACGACCTGTACGCTGCGATAGGCTACGGCGGCGTTTCCATGGCGAAGATAGTTCAGCGCATAAAGGAGGACCAGCTGCGCAACCATAAGGAGCAGCAGGCAGTCCAGGCGGCGGCAGAGAACCCCATGGAGAGCATCAGCGAGAACAACCGCCGCAGCCGCAAGAAGGGCATCATCATCGAGGGCATGGAAAACTGCCTCGTGAAGTTCGCACAGTGCTGCAACCCGCTTCCCGGCGACCCGATAATCGGATTCGTAACGAGGGGATTCGGTGTTTCTATCCACAAGCAGGACTGCGTTAACGTCATCAACAACCGCGACGATCCCGAGAACAAGGACCGCTGGCTGAAGGCGACCTGGGCTGGCGTTGAGGATTCCACCTACCGCGCGACCATCGACGTTATCGCGGAGGACCGCATAACAATATTCGCGGATATCACGACGGCCATCGCCGCGAATCATATCCCGCTCCAGGAGATGAACGGTCATCACCTGAAAAACGGCAACCTCGACCTGGTAGTTACCGTCGAGATAGCCGGCGTGGAGCAGCTCGCCAACGTTATGGGCAGGATACAGAAGATACCCGGCGTTATTTCAGTCGAGCGTACAGGTAAGCAGTAATTTCAAAGGAGAACAATATGCCGCAGATATATCAGCTCCCGCTGGGGGCGCTCGGGACTAACTGCTACATCATTCCCGGGGAGGGTTCCCGGGCGGTGGTCATCGACCCTGCCTCCGTCACCGAGGTGGAGATGTTCCTGAATACCCACGGGCTGAAGCTGGGGACGATGATCATCACCCACGGGCACTACGACCACTTCGCCGGCGCCGCGAGGCTCCGGGAAAACAGCGGCGCGGAGATCTACGCCAGCGCCCCGGACGAGCAGATGTATTCCAGCGCCGCGAAAAGCTGGGCGGATTTCATGCCGGTGGAGTTCCAGCCGATAAAGCCGGATAAGCTGTTCAGTGATGGTGAGGAATTCACAGCCGAGGGGCTGAAATTCCGTGTTATGGGCGCTCCGGGACATACCGCCGGGAGCTGCCTGCTGTTCCTCGATGGAGAGGAACGGACGGTGTTCTGCGGCGACGTTGTATTCTGCATGGGAGTAGGCAGGACGGACGGGTATTCAGGCAGTACCCGGGATATGCTGGACAGTCTGGAGAAGATAGCGAAGCTGCCCGGCGACTACAAGATATATCCCGGTCACGGCAGCACGACAACGCTGAACTACGAGCGCCAGAACAATCCGTACCTTGGCAGGTACGCCTGACACAGCTTTGAATTTTTAGGGGGAGCGAACATGATAACCGAACAGAACTGCACCATGCTGTGCGATTTTTATCAGCTCACCATGGGCAACGGATACTTCAACACGAGGCACGCCGACCGTATCGCCTATTTCGACGTATTTTTCCGCAGAGTCCCGGACAGTGGCGGATATGCCATCTGTGCCGGACTTGAGCAGGTCATAAATTACATTCAGGGGCTGCGTTTCTCCGAGGAGGATATCCAGTATCTCCGCAGCAAGAAGATATTCAGCGAGGATTTCCTCGATTATCTGCGTAATTTCAGATTTACCGGCGATATCTGGGCTGTCCCGGAGGGAACTCCGGTGTTCCCGTCGGAGCCGCTGCTGACGGTACGCGCTCCCGCTATACAGGCGCAGCTCATTGAAACCATGGTCCTGCTGCTGATAAATCACCAGTCCCTTATCGCGACCAAGGCTAACCGCATAGTCCGCGCCGCACAGGGACGCGCGATATCCGAATTCGGTTCGCGCAGGGCGCAGGGCGCGAGCGGCGCGGTGCTGGGCGCGCGGGCAGCGTACATCGGCGGCTGCGCAGGGACGGCGTGCGTGCTTGCTGACGAGCTGTACGGAGTTCCCGCGACCGGAACGATGGCGCATAGCTGGGTGCAGATGTTCGACAGCGAGCTTGAGGCGTTCGAGAGCTACTGCCGTACCTATCCGGATTCGTCCACGCTGCTGGTGGATACCTATAACGTTCTGAAGAGCGGCGTCCCCAATGCGATAAAGGCGTTCGACAACGTGTTAAAGCCGATGGGGAAGCGCCCCTGCGGTATCCGTCTGGATTCCGGAGATATCGCGTACCTCTCCAGGGAAGCGCGCAGAATGCTTGACGAGGCGGGCTACCCCGACTGCAAGATAGTTGCGTCCAACAGCCTTGACGAGCGTATCATCTCCGACCTTCTCCGGCAGGGCGCGGCGATAGACCTTTTCGGCGTTGGCGAGCGGCTGATAACTGCAAGCAGCGAGCCGGTATTCGGCGGCGTTTACAAGCTCGCGGCGGTGGAAGAAAACGGCGTGATAACTCCGAAAATCAAGATATCCGAAAACGTTTCGAAGATAACCAATCCGCATTTCAAAAAGCTCTACCGCATTTACGAGAGCAACGGCAAGGCTATCGCAGACCAGCTGTGCGTGTACGATGAAACGATAGACCAGTCAGGACCGCTGACCCTGTTCGACCCGGATTTCACCTGGAAGAAAAAGACCCTGACGAATTTCACGGTGCGCGAATTGCAGGAGCCTGTATTCAGAAACGGCGAGCTGGTTTACAACAAGCCCTCTCTCCGGGAGATACGCAGCTATTGCGCGCAGCAGATAGACACGCTGTGGGACGAGGTCCTGCGTTTTGAGAACCCGCACAACTATTACGTCGACCTTTCCAGAAGGCTCTGGGATATCAAGCATGAGCTTCTTGACAACGGCGGAGTGCTCCGCACGAACGTCATGAACAGCGACGGGGGGGAGAAGAAGTGACTCTCTGCGACTCTGTAAAGAGCTTCGGACCGAAGATCACTGAAAACTACCGCGAAACGCGGTTCTGCGACTTCGCGCCGCCGGACGAAACGGTCGGGGTCATAGATGTTTCCGCTGCGGGAAACGGCAGCCGGGGAATAGCGTTCCTTACAGACGGCATGATCGTAAAGCTGGACGGCGACGCCCGCAGGATATCCTACCGCGATATTCGGGTCATGGAAACACTCCCGAGCTATGAAACTCCGTTCGAGGACGAGCTGATGATATCATCTCCGGCGGGAGATATCCGCATATCCGACTGCTCGCTGAACAAGTTTTTCCTGCGGCAGCTTATCAGCAACATGAGCCGCATAAGCATGAGAATGTCCGACAGCGACCGCGAAGCCCTGGAGCAGCAGATGACCTCCGACGCGCTCGATTACTATGCGGAGCAGCTGTTCGCGCAGCCGGACAGTTCTGAAAAAGCGCAGGAAGCGCAGACGACCAGGAACCCCCCCGCTGAACGGGTGGAGGCTGCCGCCGCAGTTCCGGAGATAGCCGCCGCGAAGAAAGCGGCGCTGTCCGGCGCAGAGCCGAAAACGCTGGATATCCCGGAGGAAAGTATCGAGTGGCTTAGTTCGCCGCATGTTCCGATGGAGCCCGAAAAGCCCATGGAAACTGCAAAACCTGCCGAAAAGCCCCGTGAACCTGTCCTTGCTGCGGTAATGACTGCAGAGGAACCAGACATCGAGGACATGTCCCGGGAGGAAACGATGAGTTACCTGCTGGATTCCATCGCGGAGATAAATGCGCCGGACGTTCCGGATACTCCCGATACTCCGGACATGCTTGCCGGGGAACAGCGAGGCTCACATGTGGAGCCAGCACAGCCGGCGGAGCCGGTGAATCCGATGAATACTGCAAATCCGGCAGAGCCGACGTCGGAACCCGTTCAGACTGTGCAGAATAACCCCACGGCGGAGAGCGTCGCTGCCACAGTTCCTGCGCTGACCCACGAACCGGACAGCCAGGACATCTACATACATGCGAGCCGGAGAATACGAAAACTTATCGAGGGCGGCAGGCTGACGATGGAGCAGGTGAGCACCGCGGTGCGTGAGCAGCTCGTAGAGGCTTCGGAGGTGTATTCCGGGCTGGATATCGGCCGGGCGCAGCTGCCTGCGGCAGTAAAAAAGCATGCGCGCCAGCTTGACGCAGCGGCTGACCACCTCACGGACTATTTCGCGCTGGGCGAGGATATTGCGGCGCGGGTAATGTTCTTCATGCTCTATCAGATGTTGTCCTACACCGACAGGATAGTGCAGACGGACGCAACAAAGCAAAGGCTGAACTACTTTTTTGTGCGCTACGGAGCAGCAGGCATGGTTCTTTCCATGCTGGACGCTGATTTCGACTGATTTCCGTTAAAATAAAAAATGGAGCTGTGTTTTTCACAGCTCCATTTTCTGTTATATGCTTATTTCTTTATCACAAGCTCGGCGCTTTCAACGGTGTCCTTTGACACTATGAAGCTGTCGAGCGACAAGTCAACGCCCTCGACGTACCAGGAAAGGTTCAGTATGTCGCTGGTCGCCATGTATACGTCGTCGCGCTGCTTTATCGAGCCGTTGATGTCCTTGAGCTGACCTGCGAAGATGTACGCCGCTCCGGTCGAAACCTTGGGGACGAGCGTGTTCATTATATCCTGCGTGCCGTCCTTCGCAGCGGGAAGCGCGTCGGATACGCAGATAACGCCGTTGCCTAGGTTGCCCATGTAGGATTCCGGCTGCCATGTGTCGAGCTGCATCGCCTTGTACTGCGACAGATAGAAGCTGTCGCGGGAGGAATAGTAGTACATCAGCATGGTGTCGTGGTCTGCGGAATCAGCAGTGTAGTCGAGGTTTCCGATGACCTTTATGCCCTTTTCCCCGCAGTAGTCTACGGTTTCGCCGGAGGCTGTGTAGCTGATTATTACCTCACAGCCCTGCGCCCTGAGTGCGTCAACGGCGTTGTGTATCTCGCTGTCGGCGTGCGCTGTTGCGGTTACGAGCTGCGCCGTGGAGTACACTATCTGAGTGCCGAGCGCCGCCGCGTCCACTACCTGCACGGTGTAGAGCATTGACGGGTCGACTACCATGCCTATTTTCTCGCTGTCGGAGTTGTACGCTGCGACCATTCCCGCGATGTACGCGCCCTGATATATCGCCTCGGTGTAGGCGTAGATATTCACCGAGCGCATGCTTGAGCCGTAGTCGATGAAGTTGATGTTCATGTACTGCTGGGATACGGGGTTTATCGAGTGCGCGAATACCGGGCTGCCGGACACGATGTGCGTGCAGCCGTCCTCCACCAGCATTTTCACCGCCCGGGCGAAGTCAGTTACGCTGACATTCTCTATGTATTCCGATTCGATGTTGGAGTACTGCTGCGCCTTTATGCGCTGCGTGTTGATATCCGCAGTGAAGCTCTCGCCGTCAATGCTCCCGTTGTAGATGAAGCCGATTTTGGCTGCGGGCTCTGCCTCGGCGGTTTCGGATGTTGCTTCGCCTGTGCCCTCTGCGGTCCCCGATGTGGATTCGCCGCCGCTGCAGGCTGTAAAGGTCAGCATTGCCGTGCACAGCGCGAGCGCTGCTGCAATGCTTTTCAGGATCCTGTTTCTCATATCAAATACCTCCGGTATATTGTATAACCTGTTATACTTTCAGTTTTCAGAAAACTGTGAAATATGCCTGTACATCTCCATTATACCATAAATCATGGAAAAAATCATCACTTTTCAGAAATATTTCATACTGTATCATGATTTTTTGTATTTATTTTTTCTGCGATATATGTTATAATGAATCTGATATGTATAAGGGGAGCTATGCGCTCCGGAAAGGACAGAAAAATGCATTTCAGGAAATTAGCCGCCGGTGCGGCTGCGATAATGATGGCACTGGTCTGCGGCTGCTCGGTACGCTCGTCGTCGGACGCGGCGTGGCCTACCGGAAAGGTATCAGACAAAAAGGCGCTCACCGTAAGCTACGACGCATTCAGCAAGGAGTATAAATACTGGCTGCTTGTCAACCAGATAGCCGACGACACCGCCGACGAGGTAAAGGACAAGTGCAGGTCGCAGCGCGAGTCAATAATAAACTACCTCGTAAACGAAAAAATAGTGCTCGAAAAGGCGAAGGAATACGGCGTGGACCAGTTCACGCAGGAAGAGCTTGACAGCATTGAGAGCGACTACAACAGCTACATAGAAAGCTCCATCGAGAGCTTCAAGAGCTACGTCAACGCCGGGGAGTCCGGCACCGGCGAGGTAAACGGCGACGCCGCGATACTTGCGGAGGCGGAGAAGATATTCGACGAAAAGCTGACCGATTGCGGCATGACCCGCGACGATATCCTGATGTGGTACCGCAACGCGGTTACTGCCGACAAGCTCAAGGCAAAGCTTGCCGAGGAGGACCCCGTTGAATACAGCGACGCCGAGGCGGAGTACGCCGAGATAGTTGCCGGGATCAAGCAGGTCTACGAGAACAGCCCGGCTGACTACGAACAGGATCTGTACTACAAGTACTACTGGCTGCCGGATAACTCCCGCATGATAAAGCATATCCTGATAAAATTCGACTCCAACGATTCCACCGAGATAACCGCCTGCCGCGAGAACAACGACGAGGCAGGCGCGGAGAAAGCCCGCGAAAAGGCACTTGAGAATCTCCGTCCGCGTATCGAGGAGATAAAGAACATGCTCGACAATGGCGCGGATTTCGACGAACTCGCAAAGGAATATTCCGAGGACACCGGGCTGTCCAGCAATCCGGACGGCTATCTGGTAGTTCCCAACGGCGAAAGCTACTACGCGGAATTCCAGCAGGCGGCGTATGAGCTTGAGAATGTCGGCGATTACAAGCTTGTCGGGACTGACCTGGGCTGGCACGTTGTCATGTACGCCGCAGACGCCGTTATGACCGGGGAAAACGAAAAGGCGCTCATCGACGCTATTTACGAGAACATGCAGTCCAACGCAGCCACCACGGCGTACAACACCGCAATGCAGGGCTGGCGCGAGGAATACGCGTACGATTTTGACTACACCAGGCTTGACATAAACGAAACGGACGCTTCCGAAGCAGAGTCAGCGAACTCCGCAGCGGACAGCAGCTCTGCTCCGGAGGAGCAGGGATCTTACGCAGAATCCACCGCAGCCTGAATCAGAAAGGACGATAAAAATGAAACTCACAAAGACACTGAAGCCCCTTGCCGCGCTTACAGCGGCGGCAGTTATCCTCTCTACAACAGCGTGCAGCATAAAGAGCACGTCCTCCGGCGACAGCTCCTCCGCTGTTACGGCTGACGCTTCCGGCACTTCTGACGATTCTGACGCTTCCACCGCAGAAAGCACCTCCCAGGCTGCGGAAACCGCAGAGCCGGAGCCGGTGCCCTCCATTGCGGAATCCGGAACGCCTGCGGATACAGTCGTTGCCTCCCCGACCAACGGAGCAGAGGGAATGGACATTACATTCGGCGATTTCCTGCGGGAATACAAGTATTTCCTGGAGCGCAGCGGCTATGCTAACGATACCGACGGCGCGAATGCAGACACGATAAAGCAGGCGCGTCAGCAGATAGTTGACGCGATAATCGAGGACAGGATAGTGCGCGCGAAATTCGCAGAATACGGCATGACTCTCTCCGACGAGGAAGAAGCGGATATCCACAGCCAGGTGGAATCCGGCATTGAATCCATCAAAACCAGCCTTAAAAGCACGCTTTCCTCCGCTGACGACAGCCTTACAGACGACGAGCTGACCGCGCAGGCAGAGGAAAAGTTCCAGCAGATACTCGACGACTGCGGGCTTACTATGGACACGCTGTACGGCTGGCAGGAGATAACCGTCATAAAGCAGAAGCTCACCGATGAGATTGGAAAGGACGCTACCTATTCCTATGAGCAGGCAGAGGAACAGATGAACACCCTGATAGATTCCCTGAAGTCGCAGTACGAAAGCGACCCTGCCACATATTACGGTCAGACCTACGCGAACATCTGGATTCCGGAAGGCTCCCGCGCAGTCAAGGGGATACTTGTCGGATTCAATTCCACGGTTTATTCTCTCATGCAGCAGCTCCGCAGTGCCGACCGCAACGACGACGCTGACGAGTATCGCCAGGACAAGCTCGCGGATATCCAGGACAAGTACGACGAGATAATGGCTAAGATAAACGCCGGCGAGGATTTCGACAAGCTGATGGAGGAGTACGGAGAGGACGGCGGCAACGGTACATTCCTTGTTACTCCGGGTACTGAGGTATACGGCACGGAATTTGAAGAATGCGCAATGAATATTGAGAATCCCGGCGATGTTGCCACGGCGGTAACTGATTTCGGCTATTACATCGTGAA
>CAKSHG010000078.1 GCA_934456315.1 uncultured Oscillospiraceae bacterium
AACAGCAGGTGGTATTTATAATCGAACAGATTCGGCAGCTTTTCCTTGGTGGAAACGTTGCCCGCGCCGCGCTCGCATCGGTTGTTGCTTATGTAGCGCTTTCCGTCCGGGAATTTCGTAATGGTGAGCAGGCAGTTGTTGGAGCAGCGTCCGCAGCGCGCTGTAGTCTTTTCGACGGTGAAGCTCTCGAGTTTGTCGAGGGGAGCGATGGTGCTGCCCTTGCCGTCGTCGCGCTCGATGGAGATGAGCGCGCTTCCGTATGCGCCCATCAGACCCGCCTTGTCCGGGCGGATAACGTCCTTGCCGCATATCAGCTCGAACGCCCTAAGCACCGAGTTATTCATGAAAGTACCGCCCTGCACGATGATCTTGTCGCCCATCGTGGAGGTGTCGCGGAGTTTTATTACCTTGAACAGCGCATTCTTAACGACCGAGTAGGACAGACCTGCGGAGATATCCGCAACGGTCGCGCCCTCTTTCTGCGCCTGCTTAACGCGGGAATTCATGAACACCGTGCAGCGGGAGCCGAGGTCAACAGGATTTTCCGCAGTAAGTCCCAGCGTAGCGAAATCTGCGGAGGACATTCCCAGGGCGTTCGCGAAATTCTCGATGAACGAGCCGCAGCCGCTGGAACATGCCTCGTTGAGCAGAATGCTCTCTATCTCGCCGTTCTTGACGCGCATGCACTTCATGTCCTGTCCGCCGATGTCGAGGATAAACTCCGCGCCGGGCAGGATACGGTCGGCCGCCTTGTAGTGCGCCATTGTTTCTATCTCGCCGTAATCCGCGCCGAGCGCTGCCTTTATCAGGTGCTCGCCGTAGCCGGTGGCGCATGCCTTTGCTATGTAAGCGCCCTCGGGGAGCTTGGAATAGATGTCCTTCAGTATGCCGATAACGGACTTGAGCGGGTCGCCGCCGTTACCGCTATAGTAGGAGTAGATTATCTCGGCGTTCTTGTTGAGCAGGACTGCCTTGGTGGTGGTGGAGCCTGCGTCCACGCCGAGGTAGCACGCGCCCTTGTGCTGCGCGATATCCGCAGTCGGAATGACAGCCTTTGCGTGGCGCGCCTTGAATGCTTCAAGCTCTGCCGCGTCCCTGAACAGCGGAGCAAGGCGCTCAACTTCGCGCATGTCAGCCGTGCCGAGGCTTCCGGCTTTCTTTACGAGCTCGTTGAGGTCGGCCTCTGCGGTTTCGTCCGAGAAAGCGCAGCCCATCGCAACGAACAGGTTCGCGTTTTCCGGGAAGATTATCTGGTCGTCCTTGAGGTTCAGCGTTTCGATGAAGCGCGCGCGGAGCTCCGACAGGTAGTGCAGCGGACCTCCGAGGAACGCTACGTTGCCGCGTATAGGCTTGCCGCAGGCAAGTCCGCTTATCGTCTGGTTAACCACCGACTGGAACACCGACGCTGCAACGTCCGAGCGCTTTGCGCCGTCGTTGAGCAGCGGCTGGATATCGCTCTTCGCGAAAACACCGCAGCGGGAAGCTATCGGGTAAATGGTGGTGTGCTCCTTGGCAAGCTCGTTCAGACCGCCGATATCCGTGTTCAGCAGCGCCGCCATCTGGTCGATGAACGCGCCCGTACCGCCGGCGCAGGAGCCGTTCATTCTCTGCTCCAGCCCGCCTGTAAGGTAGGTTATCTTCGCGTCCTCGCCGCCGAGCTCTATCGCAACGTCCGTGCGGGGAATGAGCTTCTTTATCGCATTTGTGCCGGCTGCGACCTCCTGGACGAACGGAATGCCCAGCCACTTGGAAACGGAGATCCCTCCCGAACCAGTTACCGCTATCATCATGCGTTCGCCCTTGAAATGCTCGCCGAGCTCTGAAATTATATCAAATACCGTCTTTCTGATATCGGAGAAATGCCGTCTGTACTGGCTGTACAGCAGCTCGTCGTTCTCGCCGATAACGGCCGCCTTTACCGTGGTTGAGCCTATATCAAGTCCTGCTCGCTTCAATTGATCAAATCCTTTCCTCTGAAAAACCGGAACAGCCCGGTACACATATTTTTATTATAGCACAAACGGTCCGAAATTGCAAGCGCAAACCAGTGGTTTCATGAGCGATTTTGTGATGGTTTTCTGAAAAAAGTATCCGGAAAGTTAGCAGAACTATTGACAAAATCCGCCGTTCGTCGTACAATATTTGCTATAGATTATTCTTCGTCCAGAAAGGAATGGTAATTTATGACTATCAGACCTGCACGGGAAAGCGACCTCCCGGAACTGCTCGCGATCTACAACTATGAGGTGGAGCACGGCGTTGCCACCCTCGACCTGAACCCCCGCACCCTCGCCGAGTGGGAGGAGTGGTTCAGACAGCACCAGACTGACACGCATTTCATACTCGCAGGTGAAGAAAACGGCGCAGCCGTAGGCTACGCTTCGCTCTCCGAATACCGCCAGAAGGAGGCATACGCGTCCACAGCGGAGCTGTCGGTGTATATCTCGCCGGAGCACCGCCGGAAAGGCGCCGCCTCCGCGCTGATGGGAGCGGTCCTTGACCGCGCGAAAGCCTGCGGAAAGCTCCACAGCGTAGTTTCAGTGATAACCGCCGGGAATGGGGCGAGCGAAAAGCTGCATCAGAAATTCGGCTTCACGTTCTGCGGAACCCTCCACCAGGTGGGCTTCAAGCACGGGCAGTACCGCGATATCGACAACTTTGAGCTCATTCTGGGCGGACAGGAGTAAGCATGTTCAGTGAAGTTAAAAGCGCAGGGCTTTTCGGTCTGAATGCGTTCATGGTGACGGTCCAGGCGAGTATCTCCGTCGGTCAGCCGACGTTCGACATCGTCGGAATGCCAGACATAGCCGTTCAGGAAAGCAAGGCGCGTATCCGGGCGGTCCTGGGTCAGCTCGAGCTGAAGCTGCTCAACGGCAGGGTGACCGTGAACCTCGCTCCGGCGAGCGTCCGGAAGATAGGCTCGATGTTCGACCTGCCGATAATCACCGCGCTGATGAAGCTGGGCGGCGTCATCTCCGCCGACCTCTCGGGCAGCGTTTTCATCGGGGAGCTTTCCCTTGACGGAAAGCTCGCGCCGATAAACGGAGCGCTCTCGATGGTGCTGACCGCTGCGCACAACGGCGCGAAGCGCGTATTCCTGCCCAAAGCCAACGCCAAGGAGGCGTCCGTCGCCGACGGTATCGAGGTCTACGGCGTAGAGCACATCACGCAGCTGATGGAGTTCCTGCGGCACGGCACCGGGCTTTCCCCGGAGGAAAAATATGTCCCGGAGCGCCGCGTGGACGCTCACCTGCTGGATTTCGCGGACGTGATGGGTCAGGCGCAGGCAAAAGCCGCGATAGAGGTCGCGGCGGCAGGCTCGCACAATCTGCTCATGCTGGGACCTCCCGGCTCGGGAAAATCCATGCTCGCAAAGCGTATCCCCTCGATACTCCCGGAGATAACGTTTGCAGAGAGCATCGAAACCACCCAGATATACTCCGTCGCCGGGGAAATAGACCCCGCAGAGCCGCTCATAACCGAGCGGCCGTTCCGCGCGGTGAGCCACACGGCGTCCGCGGTAGGACTTGTCGGCGGCGGAAGCATTCCCCGCCCGGGCGAGATAAGCCTTGCGCACAACGGCGTGCTGTTTCTGGACGAGCTTCCGGAGTTCGACCGGCGTGTTCTGGAGGCGCTGCGGCAGCCGCTCGAGAACGGCGATATCGTGATATCCCGCGCCAGCGGCTCGGTGAGCTACCCCTGCCGGGTCATGCTTGTCGCTGCGATGAACCCCTGCCCCTGCGGGAATTTCGGCAGCCCGGTGAAGAAGTGCACCTGCACTCCGCAGAAGGTCACAGCGTACCTGAATCGAATCAGTCAGCCCGTCCTCGACCGTATAGACCTGCAGATCGAGGTCAAGCCGGTGGAGTACTCCGACCTTAGCCGCCGCGTTCCGCAGGAAAGCTCCGCGGCTATCGCAGAGCGCGTTCAGAAAGCCGTTGAGATACAGAAGAAGCGTTTCGCCGGAACGGATATCCGCAGCAACAGCGGCATAACCTCCGATATCATCGGAGAGGTGTGCAGGCTCACTCCCGATGCGGAGGAGATGCTGAAAGCCGCATTCGACAAGCTGGGTCTGTCCGCCCGCGCCTACGACCGTATACTGAAAGTCGCGAGGACCTGCGCCGACCTGTCCGGCAGCGAAGATATCGGAAAATCCCACATCGCCCAGGCGATAAGCTTCCGCAGCCTTGACCGGAAGTACTGGAACAGGTAGCTGCAAGCAGGCAGTGATCAATAGTTTTTTGCACATTATTTCAACAATTTATTGTTTTCCACTTGAAAAATGCCGGAAATAATGATATAATTAGAAATAATGCGGATTTTTCCGGTATATCAAAAGAAAGAAGGAACATTTTTTATGGCAGACACAATGCAGGGTCTGAGAAGAACATGCTTATGCGGCGAAGTCACCCTCGGAATGGGCGAAGTCGTTGTAGGCGGATTCACACAGAGAGTACGCGATAAGGGCAGCCTTATCTTCATAGATTTAAGAGATAAGTCGGGCATCGTTCAGCTCGTTTTCGACGAGAACACCGAGAAGAGCGTCTTTGAAAAGGCAGAGAGCGTCCGCTCCGAATACGTCCTCCTCGCAAAGGGCACTGTACGCGCCCGCGAGAGCGTCAACACCGAGATAAAGACCGGCGGCGTGGAGATAGTCGTAACAGAGCTGCGTATCCTTTCCAAGGCGCAGACTCCTCCTTTTGAAATAGTAAGCAACACCAAGACCAACGAGGAGCTCCGCCTGAAGTACCGCTACCTCGACCTGCGCCGCGAGCCGCTCCAGAGGAACCTCATGATGCGCCACGAGATCGCAAAGGCAGCCCGCGAGTACTTCTACGCAAACGGCTTCACCGAGATCGAAACCCCGATGATGATCAAGTCCACCCCCGAGGGTGCGCGTGACTACATCGTTCCGTCCCGTATCCACAACGGCAAGTTCTACGCCCTGCCCCAGTCCCCGCAGATGTACAAGCAGCTGCTGATGATCGCAGGCATGGACAGATATATCCAGCTTGCGCGCTGCTTCCGCGACGAGGATCTCCGCGCTGACCGTCAGCCGGAATTCACACAGATCGACCTCGAAATGTCCTTCGTTGACGTCGACGATATCCTCGAGTGCCTGGAGGGCTTCGTAAAGCACCTCTACAAGACCGTTCTGAACGTCGATATCCCCACCCCGCTGCCCCGCCTGACCTACGACGAGGCTATGAGCCGATACGGCTCCGATAAGCCGGATACCCGCTTCGGCATGGAGATAACCAACATCTCCGACATCGTAAAGGACTGCGGATTCTCCGTATTCAAGGACGCCATCGCAAACGGCGGCTCCGTTCGCGGTATCGTTGCAAAGGGCGCCGCTGCAAAGCTCACCCGCAAGGAGATCGACAAGCAGACCGAATTCGTGCGCGGTATCGGCGCCAAGGGTCTTGCTTATGTAAGATGGGTCGACGACGCTCCCAACTGCTCCTTTGCGAAGTTCATGGGCGAGGGCGAGCTTGAGGCTATCCTCAAGGCTCTCGGCTGCGAAAAGGGCGACGTTGCGCTCATCGTTGCAGATAAGGATAAGGTCACACTTCCGGTTCTCGGCGCGCTCCGTCTGAAGATCGCAAAGCAGCTCGACATTATCCCCGAGGGCTGGAACTTCCTGTGGATAGTGGAATTCCCGTTCTTCGAGTACGATGACGAAACCGGCGAGTGGCTCGCAATGCACCACCCGTTCACAATGCCGCTCGACGAGTGCATTCCCTACCTCGACACCGACAAGGCAAGGGTACGCGCTAAGTGCTACGACCTCGTGCTCAACGGCATTGAGCTTTCCAGCGGCTCCATCAGGATCACTGATCCGGAGCTCCAGCAGCACATGTTCGAAATGCTCGGCATGACCGACGAGGAGATAAACGCCAAGTTCGGCTTCCTCGTTGACGCGTACAAGTACGGAGCACCTCCCCACGGCGGCGCCGGCATAGGTCTTGACAGACTTGCAATGCTGATGTGCGGCTGCGACAGCCTGCGCGACGTTACCGCCTTCCCGAAGGTGCAGAACGCGAGCGAGCTGATGAGCGAGGCTCCCTCCACCGTAAGCGAGGAGCAGCTCAAGGAACTCGGCATAGCAATTACCAACAGCGAAGATTGATATTACAGGCGGTGTAGTTATGGACAAGCGGGAATACAAGGAACTTTCAGGACTTGCGGCGAACGGCGGTACAAAGGCGTTCGCGCAGCTCTACGAAACGGTCTACCGCGAGATGTACTACACCGCTTTTTATACCCTCTGCGATGACGCTGACGCGGTCGAGCTTGTGACTGCCTCCGCCAGGGACGGAATGTCGGCGATAAACAAGCTGCGCAGCGAGGAAGCGTTCCGCGCGTTCATGCTGCGGAATCTCTGCGCCCGTATCCGCACGCGGCTGAAAGAAAGCCCCGTGCAGGAGCGTTCCCCGCAGGACAGCTTCGATGTCGTCGCTGAATTTTCAAAGCTTAGCGACACCGAGCGCATGGTGGCTGCCATGTACATAGGGGCAAGGCTCCAGCCAGACGAAATATCGCTCTACACCGGGCTTAGCTCGACTAACGTCAACAAAACGCTCGAAAAAGTGCTGACTGCCTTCGAGCTTGACTGAACCACAAATTCTGAACAGGAGGTGAACGCCGGTGACGGTTTCCGAAATACGCGACCTTATGCTCGAAAAGGTAATACCCGAAAGCCTGCTGCCGCAGAATATCGCAGTGTGCCTGATGGACGAAAACGCCGCCCCTCCGGAACTGGACGCGTTCACGTTCCTGAACCGCCTGCGTTCCCTCGGGATAGGCTCGGCGGACTTCCTGTACCTGCTGAAAGGCTGCGGAGCGCCCTCCGATGCCATCTCCAGAATCGAGGAGCACCCGGATATGAACCTCCAGGCGCTTATCGTAACACTGGAAAGCTCCGGGCTGGCTCCGAAGGACTACACGCGCATGCTCTACACCGCGCGCCAGCTCTGGGAGCACACCATTACCATGCGTATCAACTCCGGCGAGCTGGAAGCCGCTGCGGCATCCAATGAGGTACATTACTCCGCAGATATGCTTGTTGAGCCGGAGCCTGAAGATGAGCACTCCGGCGAAGCCGAAACAGCGGAAGAACCAGAGAAACCCGAAAAACCCGTCCGGACTGCACGCCAGAAAAAGCGCCGTACCGTCCAAACCGACGAACTGGACGAATCTTCCGACAATACAGCGCCTGCCGTATCTGACGAGCCTGTAAAACCTGTTGAGCCTAACGAACCTAGCGAACCTAGCAAGCCCAGTGAGCCCAGCGAATCTGATGAAACTGACGAGCTTATAAAGCCCGTGATGTTCACAGCACGTCAGAAAAAACGCACTATCGACGACCTCGCCGAGGAACTCGGCGTAGCAGCGGAGATAGAGGACAAACCTGACGAAAAGTACACCGCCCGTCAGCGCAAACGCCGCAAGTCCGAGGAAGAATCCCCGGACGAAAACGCAGTCCGTCCGGAAGCTGTCGAGGATTCCCCGACAGCCCGCAGAAACGCCGTAATAGTCGCGGCGGCAGGCGCAGCGGTGCTGTTCGCGCTCGGACCAGCGCTTGATGTTCTGGGATTCAGGGCGGCTGACAGCTCCGGAGCAAATCTGCATTTTGCCGCCGACAGCGCGGCGGTATTCTCGGAAATTTACACTGCGTATTCCAACGGAAGAATAAGCAGCGAATACACGCAGAAACTGTCGGAAAACGAGCAGGTTTTCGGCGACATGCTGATATCCTCCGGCGAACAGCTTGGAGTTTTCAGCAGCGGCAGCACCCTCTGGACGGCGGAGCCGGACAGTATCGGCGTTTATTCGCTGGATTCCGGAGTGCTCACTGTAGAGGTGCTCCCGCCGGACGGTGCCGAATTCGTAAGGGTCGTGCAGACGGCTTCCGGAGTGACCGCAGTGTACTCCAGCGGTGCGGAATGCGGTCTGATGGGACTTGACGGCAGCGGCGAAGCCTGGCGCTCCGGTCAGTGCGGGACCCTCACGGATATCTTCTGCGGTGTAGATGTGATCCGCCTCGGGAGCGTCTACACCCCGGGATTCACGAGATCGTTCACCGTTGACGACACGCTGGAATACCTCCCGTGGACGCTGAAAAACGGAACCGCTTCCGAGTTTTCGCCTGCCGAGATCGCAGTGACCGGCTCGTCTGACGGTTGCAGCTACGCAGTTTGGGCAGAGTACAGCGCCGAAAGCGGCGAACAGCTGAAGCAGCTCGCGGCGCTGGGAGCGCCGGTGTACAGCGGAGCGGAGTTCTTCGCCGCCGCAATGCACCGCGAAACTGGCTCGGTGCTCATCGCAATGGACAGCGGAGAACTTACAAGCGCAACGCTTCCGGAGATCACCGCATGCGCGGCAGGAAACGGGATCATCGCCGACGCGGAAAGTTCCGACAGCGGCGTGACCGTATATCTTCGCGGCAGCGACCTGAAGCCGCTCGGAGCGTTCACCACCGGCGGCGGAGTAGATCAGCTGCGGGTAAGCGGGAACATCGTGTACGTCGGCAGTGAAGGCTCCACCGTGATGGCGGTGGATATCAGCGACCCCGCCGCGCCTAAGGCGCTCGACCTTACGTCGGCAGAGGGCGCAGTGAACGGCGAGTACGCGCTCTGCGGAGCAGTCAGCAAGACCGGTATCACGCTGACGCTCTATAAGCTTGACAACGGCAGTGCTGTTCAGGCGGACAGCTTCGCAAAGGCTCTGACCGCTTCCGAACTGGAAAGCTTCCGGTTCAGCGGCGTGAACTGCACAGTCATCAACGGAACGGAGTGCTCCGGCGCAGCCTACCGCTACTTCGACGGAGTTTCCGTTGTCGACGAATTCGCCGAGCTGGGACGTTCCCGAAGCCTGCACACGCTTTACGACGACCGGACGGGATACACAGCCGCTGCTTATGCTGACGGTGCGCTGACCCTGATAAACGGCGATTCTCTTATAAAATAAACTCGACCCGGAGCCAGACGCTCCGGGTCTTTGCTTATCTTCCGTTAAATCCCGTATTCTCTCTTTGCTATCTTCACGAACTCATCTGCCGCAGTTTCGGCGATGAGTTTTCCTTTTTCTGCGCTGCTTCCGCGGGCAGAGGCGAGCGCTCCGGTTTCAGGAACCATTCCCTTTACGATGGGGTACTTATGGTAGGGTATCGCGGTGAAATCGGTGTCGCCCGGAATGTATTCCTCACGAACAAGTTCGGGACGCAGGTACATCATCAGCGAGGTTTCCGTTACCGCCGCGTGCTCCAGCGCCCAGCCGGGGAATTTCACGTC
>CAKSHG010000079.1 GCA_934456315.1 uncultured Oscillospiraceae bacterium
AAAGGGACTGCTTAGTTTAGCGGTCCCTTTTGGCATATTCGCAGGAAAGTGTCGATTTTACGGTTCAGTTCAAAAGACAGTTTGTTTTAAATTGAATACAATTTTAATACCCGCCGAAGGCGGCACATTAATTCCGAATTAAGAATTAAGAATTCCGAATTTCACTCCGCTCCCCTGAAGTACAAACCGCGGGTCAGCGAGCCGGAGGGTTTGCGGTTATTCAGGTACATATCAAGCACTGGTTTCAGTTCGGTTTCGTCGGTGAATTTCAGCACCGCAAAATCGAACGGCTCCAGCGACTGGCGGCGGTCGCTCATTATCAGCAGGTCGGGATTCAGTATCTCGACGCTGTTCCCGCCGCAGAGCACGGGCATTTCATTGCCCCGGCGGTCGGCTATGCACTTCCCGCAGGGAGTGCCGCCGTCGTCGAACAGGTGCACCCTGCCGCAGGGCTTTCCGCCGCTCACCGGACAGCGCCGCATTATCATCAGCGGAAGCCTGCCGTATGCGACTATCCCGCGCGGTATCGGGGAACGTATCTCCGCAAGCTGCGCTGCCGTTCCCTCAAATGACAGCGTGATGTCCTCGAATCCGAAGTCGCCGCATACTCCGGCGGCGTAGCTGTTGATTATATTCATACGATGCCCGCCGTGGAGCCTGAACCCCTCCCTGCGGAGGATAAGCGCATGCCCCAGGGTCTGCGCAAGTCCCCGGGTGAAGCCGGCAGCCCGCAGTTCGCGGAGCTTTTCCCGTACCTCGTCCTCGCAGTCGGACAGCACGAACGGCGGTATCACAGCTATCCTGTCCTTATCCGGCGTGGAGCTGTCCAGCAGGCGCATGGGCGCGTAAATAAGCCCGAACGGCAGCTCCAGAGCCTGGCGCAGCTGCTCCGCAGAGTACACCTCGGTGCGCCACTCCAACGGAGCGCTCTCATGCACGGAAAACAGCGGCGGCGTCAGTTCCCGCAGCTTGTAATCCGGAGTGTTCTTCGCGAGGACAGCCTCCGAAAGCCGCTCAACAAGCTCGCGGCGCAGGGAATTCAGCTCGGACGCCGGGAGATTCAGCCCCTCGCCGACCTCGGCGGTGACTTCCCCGGCATAGAACTGCGTGCCGCCCAGCTTTGACATTCGTCCGCAGACGCTCTCCGGGGTAAGCGGAGCATTCAGCGCCGGCTGCGGGACCTCGCCCTCCACCGCAGCGGAGATATCTCCGCAGACCGCACTCGCAAACGCCGGTTTTCCCTCACGGAGCACGGTGTGGATATCCGCGCGGACACGCGGAAATTCCGCTTTGTAGAGCGCCTTAATACCGTTGAGAGCCTTTGCGGAATTCTCAACGTCCTCGCGGCTGCGGGTTCCCTGCATGTCGCTCATGCTTCCGGTGAAGTACCCGTCGGTCAGACCGCCTCTGGAGAATATCCCGGACAACCGCTCAAAGTCGTATTCGCCGCCGTCAAGGGACTTACGGCAGGCGTCCACTGCGCAGGCGATGTACTCGGGCCGCTTCATTCTGCCCTCTATCTTGAGCGAGGCGATACCGATATCGTCCAGCTCCTTCAGGTGCGGGACAAGGGAGCTGTCTTTCAGCGAAATAACGCTGTGCCTGTCGCCGCAGGTGAAATCCAGGCGGCAGGGCTGCGCGCATAGCCCTCTGCTGCCGCTCCTCCCGCCGAAAATGCTGCTCATGTAGCACTGACCGCTGATACAGACGCACAGCGCCCCGTGTACGAACACCTCAAGCTCGATTCCGGTATTCTCCGCGATATGCTTTATCTGCTCAAACGAAAGCTCGCGCCCGATGACCGCCCGGCAGAATCCCAGCTCCTGCGCCGCGTTTACTCCCGCCGCGCTGTTCAGCGTCATCTGCGTGGAAGCGTGCCTGGGCAGCTTCGGGCAGACGCGCTTTGCTATCTCCGCAGCGCCTACGTCCTGGATTATCAGCCCGTCAACGCCGCATTCTGCCGCGCTTTTCACACATTCCGCGAATTTTTCGACCTCGCTGTCGTACACTATCGTGTTCAGCGCAGCATATACCTTCACGCCCCGGAGGTGACACTCCGTACAGGCTGTTTTAAGGTCCTCAACAGAAAAATTTTCGGCATTTTTGCGTGCCGAAAATTCCGATAGACCCAGATATACCGCGTCGGCGCCGGTATTCAGCGCCGCGGGCAGATCTGAAATACCCCCGAGGGGTGCAAGAATTTCACTCATAATGTAAGCTGACCGTCCTCAAGCATTTCGTTAAGCTGCCTGTTCAGGGAAGCGTTTATCTTCTTGAGCTCCCTGACCTCGGCAAGCGCGTCGGACAGCTGCTTTTTCAGCTCGTCCAGCTGTGCTGCGTCCACTCCGTCAGACTCGCCGGCTTCGGCTGCGCCAGCCGCCTTGAGCGCGGCGTTTTCGCTCTCTATCTGCGAGAATCTCACGGTGAGCTCCTCGTACATTCCGGCTTTCTCGCGCAGCGCCGCAAGCTCCTCGTTTTCGGCTCTGAGTGCGGCAACGTCTTTTTCCAGAGCAGATACGCTGCTCTGCGCCTCGTCAGCTGCCTTGCGGGAAGCGTCCAGACGGCGCTCCAGGTCGGCGGTCTTTCCCTGCTCGGATTCCAGCGCCTTTTTCACGCCGGATAGCTCTCCGGCGCTCTTTTCGGCTGCTGTGAGCTTCTTCTCGAGATCGGAGTTCCTGCCCTTTTCAGCCGCAAGGGACTGCTTGATATCATTAAGCTCCACAACGCTCTTTTCAGCCGCCGTGAGCTTCTTTTCAAGATCGGAGTTCCTGCCCTTTTCAGCCGCGAGGGACTGCCTGGTATCGTTAAGCTCCGCAGCGTTCTTTTCAGCCGCCGCAAGCTTCTTTTCAAGGTCGGAGGTCTTTTCCTGTTCGCCGGCAAGTGTCTTTTTCACCGTTGCAAGCTCCGCATTTGCCGCGTCAAGCTTTCCGCATTCCTTTTCGAGGTAGGATACGCGCTCCTCGCTGCGGCGCAGCGCTTCTTCAGTGTTCGCAGCCTTTTCAAGCTTTGCGGTGAGCGTCTTGTTTTCGTCGGTGACTGCGGTGAGCTTTGCAGCCTGCTTCTTCAGATCCGCGTTCTGGCGCTCGAGCTCGGCTATGTTCTTCTTCTGGGATTCGGCTCTCTCCTCGGCGGACTTCAGCGAGCCGGTCAGCTGCGCGTTCTTCTCCTCGAGGGTCTTTACAGTCTGCTGCGACTTCTCGAGGTCTGCCTTCGCGGCAGCATTCTGCGCGGCACGCTCGTTCGCGGCGTTGAGCGTTTCAGTGAGCTGGGCGTTTTTCCCCTCAAGCTCGGTGTGCTCCCTGCGAAGCTCCGCGAGGGCAGCGCTGTCCCTGGAAAGCAGCTCGTTTTCCGAAGCGAGCAGCTTGTTCTCCTCGAGCGCCTTTGCGCCCTTTTCGGCGGTGCTGACAAGCGCGGCGTTCTTCTTCGCGTAGGAATCCCGCTGGGCGTTCGCGGTATCAAGTTCGCCCAGGACGTCAAGCACGGTGAAAACGCAGGCGTCGTCCTTGGAGAGCGACATTTCGCGGCAGTATTCAGTAATCCGGCGGTCAGCCTCCTCGCCCTGACGCAGCAGGGAGGAAGCGTCGTCCGTGCGGAGGTTGTACGATTTTCCGCATATAGTAACGGTCACTTTTTCGTTGAGCATATCGGCGATGTTCCTTTCGTAAATATGTTGAATATGATGTATGTTTCAGAGCCTGTCTGTGATTATCTATATATTAATATTATATCTTAAATCCCAGGTTATTGCAAGTGCTTTTTTAAAAATAATACGCCTGAAGAAGCAGAAATTCCCGCGAAGTATCCTTTACCGAAAAATAGCCAAAAAAAAGTCTGATTGAGCCGAAATTTTATGCTAATAATGCATTGCGTACAGAGCACAATAATGCTATAATTATAATTGTACAATTATGTATAAGAGGTATGTGCATTATTCAACAGCATACTGTAAAATATCATCAATTTACACGGAGGAAGCACAATGTTTGGAATGACCAAGGACATCGGTATTGATTTAGGCACCGCGAACACGCTTGTATATATGAGAGGAAAGGGCATCATTATCCGTGAGCCCTCTGTCGTTGCGGTGGACAAGAAGCTCCAGTGCGTGCGCTATGTAGGACAGGAAGCAAAGGACGTCATCGGACGTACCCCTGGCTCCATCGTGGCAGTACGCCCGCTCAAGGACGGCGTTATCGCAGACTTCGACATGACCTCCAGCATGCTGGAGCAGTTCATCAAGAAGGCGCTGCGCGGCAGAGGAAAGGCGCGCGTCATCATCTGCATTCCCTCCGGAGTTACCGAGGTAGAGCGCCGCGCTGTAAAGGAAGCTGCGCAGAATGCCGGCGCAAAGCGCGTTTCCATCATCGAGGAGCCTATGGCTGCGGCTATCGGCGCGGGACTTCCCGTTGCTGACCCGGTAGGCAGCATGATCGTCGACATCGGCGGCGGAACCAGCGAGGTCGCTATAATCTCCCTCGGCGGTATTGTAACCGCGCGCTCCGTAAGGGTCGCAGGCGACGAGTTCGACTCCGCCATCATCAACTACATCAAGAAGAAATACAACCTGCTCATCGGCGAGCGCACCGCGGAGAACATCAAGATGGGCATCGGCTCCGCATACAAGACCAGCGACACCGAACCCGTGATGGACATCAAGGGCCGTAACCTGCTCAACGGTCTGCCGGAGAACATCACCGTGACCAGCGAGGAGATACGCGAAGCCATTTCCGAGCCGCTCTCCCACGTTATAGACGCCATCAAGACCACTCTCGAAAAGACTCCCCCCGAGCTTGCAGCGGACATCATCGAATCCGGTATCATGCTCGCAGGCGGCGGAGCGCTGCTCAGAGGTCTTGACCAGCTCATTCACGAGGAAACCGGCATGCCCGTAAAGATCGCGGAGCGTCCGCTGGACTGCGTTGCAGACGGCACCGGAAAGGTACTCGAGAATATCGACAAGCTTGAGGACGTGCTTAGCGAGGACGAAAACATTTATTGATGGTCACCTCTAAAAACCTTGTTTGAGAGAAAATGTGTATAGCACACCGACTGCTTCTTCAAACCTCCTCGTAAGGCATACAGCCTTACGTCGTCGGCTTTCATCGCATTCGGCGCACTCTACCCATTTTCCCTTTTCAAACCGGTTTTTTGAGGTTCCCTGATCTTTCAGACAGAACGGAATGATTTATGAGAGAATTCTTCCACAGCGTTAAATTCAAGATCATACTCTGCATAGCGGCGCTGCTGCTGGGGCTCATGACCTACGTTGCAGTGGCGGCGGGGACCCAGACGCTACCGGAGCAGATAATCAGCACTGTCACCTATCCGTTCGTCACCGCCGCCAATGCGATATCCAACGGCGTGAACGGATTCATCGACAAACTGGTGAACGCCGATACCTACAAGGCACAGAACGACGAGCTGCGCGAGCTTGTGACCGAGATGTACGAGCGCTCCGCCGACTACGAGGAGCTGCAAAAAGAAAACGAGCAGCTCCGTGAAATGCTGGATCTCAGCAAGAAGCACAAGGATCTTGTTTTCTCCGAGCCATGCGGCATAATCGCCCGCAACGCCAACGACATGTACGGCGGATTCACGATAAACCAGGGCAGCAGCTCCGGGATATCCCTCAACGATCCGGTGATAACCTCCATCGGACTTATCGGCAGAGTTACCGACATCGCGCCGAACTACGCAAAGGTATCCACCATACTTTCGCCGCAGGTGAACGTCGGAGTCTACACCATGCGCACAAAGACAACAGGCGTCATAGAAAACTCCACCTCCACTGCCGAACAGGGGCTGTGCCTCATGAGCCAGATCCTCAAGGACGCGGACATTGAACCCGGCGACGTTATCGTCACCGCCGGTCAGAGCGGGCTGTTCCCCGAGGGGATCATCGTCGGCACCGTCAAGGAGGTCTACGACGACTCCAACGGGCTTTCAAAGCACGCGCTCATTGAGCCGGCAGAGGACTGCTTCGCGATAACCTCCGTATACGCGGTGGTGGATTTCGACGGCAAGGGGCTTTCATTCGGCGATATCGACCAGTAAAATAAAGGAAACGGTGCAGCCTGCCTGCGCCGTTTCTCCGGATTTAAGGACATTTTTATATGGCAAAATTTATCTCAAAAAGCAAGATGGGTTTCCGGGCGCGCTCCCGGAAAGCACGGCTGCGCTGCTTTTTCCGATGGTTCCTGTATTCAGTGGTGCTGCTGATGTTCTATCTGTGGGAGGTCGCTCCGCTGATACGCGGGTGGTGTCCACTGCTGATAATCCCGCTCGCCACCGCCGTCGCTATGTTCGAGGGCGAGCTTGCGGCAGGGGTTTTCGGCGTGTTCTGCGGATTCATGCTGGATATGGCAAGCGGTACGCTCATCGGTTTTTCGTCCTTGTGGCTGCTGATATCCTGCCCGATAATTTCCCTGCTGTCCAGGTTCTGGCTAAAGTCCAACTGGCTAAGCCACCTTGTGATGAATACGGCTGTCTGCGTCATCATGTGCGGACTGGATTTCCTGTTCCTGCACTGGGTCTGGGAGCGTGAGTACTCCGGGATTTCTTTCCTGCACTCGCTGCTGCCCGCCTACGCCTGGGCGATAGCGTTTTCCGTGCCGGTGTACTTCCTGGTGCGCCTTATCTCCAACCGGCTGCGTCCGAAGGAGGAGCGCCGCCTTGAGGAAGCCGCAGGAAACGCCGCCACTGAGGAAGAGATCACCAAGGGCGCCGAGGAATGATGTTTGTCCCGCCTGACAGCGTGACTGGAGGAATACATGTCTAAATTTCAAAATGTGATAAGATCGGCCGTTCTTGTGGCGATAGTCGTAGGTGCCGCATTCCTGTGCGGACTGCGGCTGCTTGAGATACAGATAGCCGACGGCGGGAAATACCTCGCCATGACCCAGAGCACCCACACCGCAACACAGGACATAGAAGCCGCCCGCGGAAAGATCGCCGACAGCACCGGAAAAATACTCAACACGAACGAGCTGAATTGCAGCGTAAAGCTCCAGAAAGCCTCGCTGGAAGCCGGCACTGAGAACGAAGTCATCTACCGTATCCTGACTATTCTGATGAAGCACGGCGATGAATGGAACGAAACTATCCCCATTACCAAGACCCAGCCCTACCAGTTCGAAAAAGACCGCGACAACGCCGTGGATTCACTGAAATCCCGCATGAAGCTGGGCGTTTACGCTACCGTAGAGAACTGCATGAACGCGCTTTACGAAAACTACGACATCTCCGACAAGTATGAGGAGCCGATGCGCCGCTACATTGCCGGTATCCGCTACGAGATGGAGCTGAAGGGGTTCAACAACACGAATCCCTACGAACTTGCCTCCGGTATTTCCAGCGACACCGTGCTGGAGCTAAAGGAGCTTTCCGCGCTCATGCCCGGCATGGAGATATCCGAGGGCTGGAACCGTATCTACCTCGACGGCACCACTGCGCCGCATATCCGCGGAACAGTGGGAGCGATCTCCGCCGACAAGTACGCCGAGCTGAAAAGCGCCGGCTACAAGCTGGACGACATCATCGGCACCTCCGGTATCGAGCTTGCGCTGGAATCCACCCTGCGCGGCGAGCGCGGCGCCCGCGAGATAACCCGTAACTCCGACGGCATGATGATCTCCGATGAGATAACCAAGGAACCGCAGGCGGGCAATTCAGTCATGCTGACGATAGATTCCGACTTCCAGAACATGGTGGAACGGATAGTACAGTACCACATGGACTTCCTGCACTCCCCCTACTACACCACCGCGATGGACGCCAACCTCCGCGGAAAGGATACTGAAGTAGGCTCGGCGGTAGCGCTGAACGTCAAGGACGGCTCGGTGCTCGCGATGGCGACCCTCCCGAGTTACGACATCAATCAGCTGGTGGAGGACTACGCGTCCGTTCTGAACGCTGACAATTCCCCGCTGCTGAACCGCGCCATCAACGGCGAATACCGCCCCGGCTCAACATTCAAGACGATAACCGCGACGGCGGGTCTTGCGGAGGGAGTTATCGACGCCTCCAGCACCATCACCTGCAACGGCAGGTATATGTACTACGCGCCGAGCTACACTCCGGGCTGTACCGGCGTACACGGCTCCATCACTGTTCAGTTCGGACTGAAGCACTCCTGCAATATATTCTTCTACGAAACCGCGCGCCGCATGGGTATCGACAGGCTGGCGTACTGGGCGAACAAATTCGGCGTGGGCACCGACCTCGGATTCGAGCTGCCAATGTCCACCGGACGAATGACCTCCCCGGAGCTGTTCGATAAGCTAGGAATCGAGTGGAATGCCTCGGATACCATTCAGGCGGGTATCGGACAGTCAGAAACGCTGCTGACTCCGCTGCACCTCGCGACCCAGGCAATGACCATCGCAAATAAGGGTGTGCGTTACCGCCCGCACATCGTCAAGGCTATCTACAACTACGACTACACGAAGCTCATCGAGGAAGTAAAGCCCGAAGTCATGGCGGATTTCTCCGAGGGAATGGAGGACGTATTCGCCGAGGTACACGCCGGAATGAAGCGCGTAAGCGAGAACGCGAACTTCCTGATGGAGGGCGGCTGGTACAACATCTACGACTTCAAGGGTATCGGCAAGGAGAACGTCTGCACCAAGACAGGTACGCCGGAGGTCATCGCGATGACGAAGTTCAACTCCACCATCGTGGGATTCTACCCCGCAGACGACCCGGAAATCGCGTTCGGAGTCTGCATGGAAAACAGCGAGTACAGCCGTCATGTTGCCTGCAACATCATCTCGGCGTACATCACCGGTGAATTCAATCCGGTCTATGACGAGGACGGAAACGCTGTCTACCCGCTGGGAGAAAAGCGAAAGACCGCTGAATAAAACAAATGCCGCAGTGATTAGCTGCGGCATTTAGACCGTCGAAAAAGTCCCGTTGGGACTTTTCCGCCGAACATCCGCACACTTGCGCGGATAGAAGTGTTTTTTGCCCCGGGAAACCCGGGGCAAAAAACGGATTTCAAAAGCCCGCTTCGCGGGCAAATTCGGTTTTTTCGACAAGCTGAATGCCGCAGTGATTAGCTGCGGCATTACAGCTTGTCGAAAAAATAACTTTCCTAGGCTGTTGAGAAAGGTACAGAT
>CAKSHG010000080.1 GCA_934456315.1 uncultured Oscillospiraceae bacterium
TCGGGACGCAGGTACATCATCAGCGAGGTTTCCGTTACCGCCGCGTGCTCCAGCGCCCAGCCGGGGAATTTCACGTCCTCGAACACCTTATCTATGATATCCTGCGAAAGGACGTCCCACCAGTTGCTCTCAAGTATCTTCACGTCCGGGTACTTCCGGGATACAAGGTCTATCGCCTCCAGAATGAACGCCTCGTTCTCGAAATGCGCGTTGTTCACGAATATCCGCTTTATCCCGTCCCGGCAGAATTCCTCCAGCACGTCCAGGGTCAGATGTATCAGCGTTTCGCCGTTCAGGTCTATAGTCCCCGGGAACAGCGGACCGCCTCCGCTCATCGGCTTGGACTTGTATCCATAGCACAAAGTCGGTGCAACGATACCGTCTATCTTATCCGCGAATATCCTGGATATCCCCTCGGCTATCGCCGCGTCAGTGCACAGCGGAAGATGGTAGCTGTGCTGCTCCGTTGAGCCTACCGGCAGGATAAGCACCTTCTCCTTGCTGCTGTTGAATTCCGCCCATGTCATGTCAGTCATGAACATACTATGTCAGTCCTTTCCATTTCTTGAATCTGCAAGTTATATTCAGTAAATCGTGCACATTTGCTTCATTTACTACATTTATTATAATAATATGGCGCCGGTTTTGCAAGATTGCAAGAATACAAAAATCAATTTCTATTATTGTACCGCGAGTACAATGACAACCGAATGTTTTTTTGCTATAATATAGCCAGAACAAAAGAACCGAACCGGACAGCAAAAGAAACAACATCTACGACCGCTGACCAGTTCAGGAAGGGAGAGATCAGAATGTCAGTAATAGGTCAGAGCATTAAGATCGACGGGGTAAGCAAGATGTACGGCAGCTTCCAGGCGCTCAACAACGTTTCGCTGGAGGCAGCGCCGGGCGAATTCCTGACGATCCTGGGTTCCAGCGGCTCCGGCAAGACCACCCTGCTGAAGATCATCGCAGGATTCGAAGCGGCGAGCGGAGGAAAGATCCTCATCAACGGCGAGGACGTAGCCCCCAAGAAGGCATACGAAAGAAACATCGGCATGCTGTTCCAGAACTACGCGCTGTTCCCGCACATGACAGTCGCCGAAAACATAGCCTATCCGCTGAAATTAAGACACGTTCCCAAGGACGAGCTTCAGGAGCGCGTCAACGATATAATCAAGCTGATAAAGCTCGACGGCATGGAAAAGCGGCTTCCGAAGCAGCTCTCCGGCGGTCAGCAGCAGAGATGCGCTCTTGCCCGCGCGATCGTCTACAACCCGCCGCTGCTGCTCCTTGACGAGCCGCTCGGCGCGCTGGACAAGAACCTCCGCCACGAGATGCAGTTCGAGATCAAGCGTATCCAGAACGAACTGGGCATCACGACGATAAGCGTTACGCACGACCAGGAGGAGGCGCTCACGATGTCCGACAAGATATGCATCATGAGCCACGGCGTGATACAGCAGTGCTCCAGCCCGGAGGAGATCTACAAGAAGCCCCGCAACCAGTTCGTTGCAGAGTTCATCGGAAGCACCAACCTCGTCAGGGGCAAGGTCGTATCCAAGGAAAAGACCGATTCCTGCTGGGTCAGCATGGTGCAGACAGGCATCTCGGACGAGCCGGTGCGCGTTGAGGAGCCCCTTGACAGCCGCCAGTTCAATCTTGAAGATGTCCTGCTGGCGCTCCGCCCGGAGCTTATCCACCTGATGAAGGACCGTACCGGTCACATCAATTCGTTCTATGCGGATATCGTCAACAGCGTGTACATGGGCGACTATTACAAGGTGCTGATAAGGACCGACGACGGCAACGAGCTGAACGTCAAGATATCCCCGGAGGCATTCAATCAGTACGCGTCGCAGAAGCGGCTGGAGTTCTTCTTCAACGCCAACTGCGTAACGACGATATACGAAAAGGAAAAGGGAGTAATGCTGAAGCTGGTCGAAGAACCCGCGGCAGTATGACAGACAGATATAAATACATAAAGAACAAAAGATTCACGGAGGAACACACTATGAGAAAGTACAGAAGAATCGCAGCGGCACTCACGACAGCGGCAATGCTGACAGGCGTATTATCCGGCTGCTCCGGAAGCAGCAGCTCCGGCGGTGACGGCTCCGGCAGCTCCGGAAGTTCCGGCGAGCTGGTATTCGTAGACTGGGGCGGAACCAACACCGACGCCCGCGTGGACGCTATCGTAAAGCCCTTTGAGCAGGAAACCGGGATCCACGTTACAGTGGTCACCCCGTCCGATTACGCGAAGCTCATCTCCATGGTAGAGAACAACACCACCGAGTGGGACGTAATGAACTGCGACGCATACTGGGGCGTTTACGCCGGCGAGGAGGGCTACCTGGAGCCGATGGACTACGACGTCATCACAACAAAGATCGACGACGCAGCGCAGCTTGAATATGTAATGGGCGCGGAGATCTACACCTCCGTCATCGCATACAACACCGACAAGTACACCGCAGATACCGCTCCGTCCAACTGGGAGCAGTTCTTCGACACGACCAACTATCCCGGCAAGCGCGCCGTCTGGAAGTACCCGGTAACAGTTCTCGAAGCCGCTCTGATGGCTGACGGCGTTCCGAAGGACGAGCTTTACCCGCTGGACCTCGACAGGGCATTCGCAAAGCTCGACACCATCAAGGACAGCGTTATCTGGTGGACAAAGGGCGCCGAGCCTTCACAGATGCTCTCCACCGGCGAAGCTGATTACGCGCTGGCGTGGAGCGGACGTATCGCTACCGCACAGGACGAAGGCTCCCCGGTAGACATGACCTATGATGGCGGTATCATGATAACAGCCGGCTGGGTAGTTCCGAAGAACGCCCCGAACCGCGAGAACGCAATGAAGTTCATCGAATACGCGAGCGAAGCTAACCAGCAGTACGAATTCTCCAAGCGTATCCCCTACGGCTCCACCAACCCGGAGGCTGTAGCGCTGATGGACGACGACCTGAAATTCGATCTCGGTCAATCGGACGAGCAGCTCGCAACTGAAATCTACCTCGACAACACCTACTGGGCTGAACACCTCTCCGAGGTCGAGGAACGCTTCAATGCATGGCTTGTAAGCTGATTCAGCCAGAACAATCAAACAGAAATTCCACGGGGCAGCTCCGCAGACCGCGGTGCTGCCCTTACTGTGTGATAAACAAAGGGAGTGTGACAAATGGAAGCAAACAGGACGAGCTTCAACGGCGACATCAACGCAAAGGGCGTGCCGCTTTCCCACCGCATTTCTAAGCTGTCAGGGCTGAAGTGGGCTACGGTGCTGATACCGCTCGCCTACATAGTTCTTACCCTGGTAGTATCAGGTTTCGGAATAATCAAAAAGAGCTTCACCGGCGCGGACGGTTTCACCCTCGACTACTACGTCAAGATATTCACCGAGCCGCTGTACCTCAAAGTGCTGCTGAACACCCTGCTGACCGGCGTTATCGTAACCGCGGCGTGCCTGCTGCTTGCGTATCCGGCGGCGTACCTCTCCGTCAGGGCGAAGAAGCCGATGGTCCGCAGGCTCATCACCGGCGGCATCATGATCCCATACTGGATGAGCATGCTGGTCCGTATCTTCGCATGGCAGATAATCATGCAGACCAACGGCGTGCTGAATCAGCTGCTGATGTTCCTGCACATCACGAGCGAGCCGGTCCAGTTCCTGTACACCACCGGAGCCGTATGCGTTTCCATGACGCACATTCTGCTGCCGTACATGTTCCTTAGCCTCCAGTCCAACATGGAGGGTATCGACGCAAACCTCTCCACCGCTGCGGCGGTCATGGGCGCAAGACCTGCAAGGGGTTTCGTCGACGTGTTCCTGCCGCTTTCCGTGCCGGGGATCTTCAGCGGCTCGCTGATGGTGTTCGTGCTTTCGCTGGGATTCTACATTGCTCCGGCTCTGCTGGGCGGCGCTGATAACATGATGATGTCCAACCTCATCGAGGAAAATATGAACAACTTCAATTCCAACCTCGCTGCCGCTATGTCGCTGGAGCTGCTGGTGATCGTGTTCGTTATCCTCGGTATCGCATTCAAGTTTGTCGGCAACATCTTCGTGCCGAAGAAATAAGGGGGCGGAAATATGCTGTACGTTTACACGATAGTCCTGATAATCGTGATGATACTGCCGGCGGTGGTCATTATCCCGCAGGCGTTCACAAGCCTTAACTACTTCAAATTCCCCGTTGAGGAAACCTCTTTCAAGTGGTTCGAGAAGTTCTTCGACAACGAGCAGTGGGTCGTTGGCCTTGGGCGCAGCATGATGATCGCAGTGCTCGCCGCAGTCCTCGCGACTGTCATCGGCACCATGGGCGCGCTCGCGATGAACAAGCTCAACTTCAAGGGCAAGTCCGTATTCATGAGCATCATGATAGCCCCGATGGTCGTCCCCGTGGTGGTCGTCGGAGCCGCGCTCTACACGACCTTCGCGCCAATCGGTCTTACGAACAGTATCCCCGGTCTGGTGTTCGCGCATACGCTGCTCGGTATCCCGATGGTGTTCGTCACAATGCTTTCCGGCTTCGCAAACGTCAATGAGAACCTCGAGCTTGCCGCAATGAGCATGGGTTCCTCCCCGGTGGGCGCGTTCTTTAAGGTGACGCTCCCCACCGTCAAGACCTCCGTGGTGTCATCAGTGCTGTTCGCGTTCGTCACCAGCCTTGACGAGGTAGTCGTGACGACATTCGTTTCCGGCGCGAACACAAAGACCCTCACGATGGTAATGTGGGAGAACATGCGCACAAATATCGACCCGACGCTTGCAGTCGCGGCGCTGTTCATGATAATCCTCACCCTCGGCATGTACATCATCAAGGAAGTCGTCGAGGCAAGGAGCAAATAATTTCAATATCGGAATTTCAGAACGGGAGATGTATTTTCATGGCACTCTACAAAAACGCAAAGCTAAGAAACGGCAAGACCGCTGATATACTCGTAAGGGACGGCAAAATAGCGAAGATCGGAGCGGTTTCCGCAGAGGAAGCCTCCGGCGAGGAGGTCACCGACCTCGGCGGGAAGCTGGTCTGCGAGCCTTACTGCGACCCGCATATCCACCTCGACTACGTTTTCACCGCGCAGAGCTTCGGCGAGAACACCACCGGAACGCTGTTCGACGGCATAGCAAGCTGGTCGGACTCCAAGAGCGGGCTGACCGCCGAAATCATCAAGGAGCGCGCCAGAAAGGGACTGCGCGAGCAGATCCTGGGCGGCACGCAGTACATCAGGACTCACATCGACGTCACCGACCCGAACCTCACCGGGCTGAAGGCAATGCTGGAGCTCCGCGAGGAGATGAAGGACCTTGCCGAGATACAGATAGTAGCGTTCCCGCAGGAGGGCATGTATTCCTACAAGGGCGGCGCCGAGCTGGTCGAGGAGGGTCTGAAGATGGGCGCGGACTGCGTCGGAGCGATCCCGCACTTCGAGTACACCGCGGAACTCGGCACAAAGTCCGTCAAGAAAGCCGTGGAGCTGGCGGTGAAGTACGACAAGCTGGTGGACGTCCACTGCGACGAAACCGACGACGACATGTCGCGGTTCGTTGAGGTGCTCGCATACGAGGCGATGGACAACGGCATCGGCAGCCGCACGACAGCCTCCCACACCTGCGCGATGGGCAGCTACAACAACGCCTACGCATTCAAGCTGTTCAAGCTGCTGAAAAAATCCGGAGTGAACTTCATCTCCTGCCCCACCGAGAATATCCACCTCCAGGGGCGCTACGACGCCTACCCGATACGCCGCGGACTTACCCGCGTAAAGGAAATGCTTGACGACGACATCAACGTATGTTTCGCGCAGGATTCCATCTGCGACCCCTGGTACCCGCTGGGCAACGGAAACCTGATGTACGTCCTGGACGCAGGATTCCATATCTGCCACCTGACCGCGCCGGAGTACATGTCCCGTGCGCTCGACCTTATCTCCTGCAACGGAGCGAAAACGATGTCCCTCGGCGACCGCTATTTCCTGAAAGAAGGCAATCCCGCAAGCTTCATCGTCATAGACGCGGGCAGCGATTTCGACGCGCTGCGCAACCGTGCCGGGGTGCTGATGTCAGTCAGAAACGGAAAGGTGCTGTTCAAGAAAAAGCCGATGGAGTTCGAAAAGGAACTGTTATCATCTCACGGGCTGTGATCAAACCCGACAAAAAAGTCGATGGGGTCGGTCAAGAACTGCTTCCGATTTGTGATCAAAACCAACAAACTATACCGCTGCAGTGCGAAATGCCTGCAGCGGTTTTTGTATTGACATTTTCGGATATAAAGTGATATAATTAGTTCGAAATAACCACAAAACCAGAAACGGAGTCAATACAGCATGAAAATAAAAACAGTTGCAGTTCTGGGCGCCGGAGCGGTCGGCTCCTATGTGATATGGGGGCTTTCCGGGCTTGGAAACGTAAGGCTGGGTGTCATCGCCGAGGGCGAACGTGCGCAGCGCCTGAAAACGGACGGCTGCTCCATAAACGGCGCGGTCTACCGCCCGGAGGTATGGTCCCCGAAAGAGGCTCACGGCGCTGACCTGCTGATAGTTTCGCTGAAATACGGCGCACTTTCCGGCGCGCTTGACAGCATTCGGAGCATAGTCGGCGGGAATACCACCGTGATGAGCCTGATGAACGGCGTGGACAGCGAGGAGATCATCGCCGGAGCAGTCGGCGGGGAGCATGTTCTGTATTCGCTGATAAAGGTAGCTTCCCACAAGAGCGCGGACGGTTACCATTTCGACCCGGAAACTACCATCGGGATAGTTTTCGGCGAGGTTTCCGCGCCATTTGAGAGCGAGCGCGTACGCGCTGTAAACGAGCTTTTCGCGGGTACCGGTATCCACTGCCGCCACACTGAGCATATCCGCGAGGAGATATGGAGCAAGTTCCGGCTGAATATCCGCAACAATCTTCCGCAGGCTATCCTCGGCGCAGGGGTAGGCTGCTACCGCGACAGCGCGCACATGAAAGCGATAAGCGACGGTCTGCGCAGTGAGGTCGAGGCGATAGCCGCCGCAAAGGGCATCGACATGAGCAAGGCGGATCCGTCAGCGGCGCGCGGAAGCGAGGTGCCGTCGTCCGCGCGGTATTCCACGCTCCAGGACCTCGACGCGGGCAGGCACACCGAAATCGACATGTTCTCCGGCGCGATGATGAGAATGGGCAGGGAGCTGGGTATCCCCACTCCGTACAACGAGTACACCTTCCACATGATAAAGGCGCTCGAGGAGAAAAACGACGGGCTTTTCGACTACGATGACAATACCGGAAAGGCCTCCGCTTCATAACGACAAGGAGATGATCACATGGGTGACTGGGATTCAAAACAGTACACAAAATTCGAAAAGGAACGCACGCAGCCGTCTATAGACCTGATAAGCAGGATAGACTTTCAGCCGCAGTCTGTTCTGGATATAGGCTGCGGTCCCGGGAACAGCACGAACAAACTCGCAGGGCGATTCCCGGCGGCTCATCTCATCGGAATAGACAGCTCCGAAAACATGCTTGAAAGGGCGCGGAAAACCTACCCGGAACTGGAATTCAAGGAATGCACCGTCCCGGACGGGCTTGCAGAATTCGGGAATTTCGACCTGATCTTCTCCAACGCCTGCCTGCACTGGATACCGGATCACGAAACGCTGCTGCCAAAGCTGATGGAAAGGCTGACCCCCGGCGGAATGCTCGCGGTGCAGATACCGCTCACGCAGCAGGCGGTATTTTACGGGCTGCTGCATGAACTGATACGCTCGGAAAAGTGGCGGAAGCTGCGCGCGATACACAACTTCCACAATCCCGCGCCGAATGTGGAGTACGATATTCTTTCCGGCTGCTCGGCGAAAGTCGACATGTGGGAAACTATCTACTACCACGTTGTACCCGACCACAGAGCCGTTATCGACTGGTACATGGGCAGCGGGCTGAAGCCGTATCTTGACATGCTGAACGATACAGAAAAAGAGGAATTCCAGAACGAGCTGCTGGAGCTTATCCGGGCAAATATCCCCCTCCAGGCTGACGGCACCGTTATCCTTAAAATGCCCAGGCTGTTCTTTACGGTACGGAAGTGACGCGCTTTCAGACCGCCTTTAATGCGATCGACCCCCGGTCATCTGACCGGGGGTCTGCTGCTGACGTCACTTCTCAAGGACGACTATCTTGTTGGAAATATTGCGGACAAACGGAATCTTTCCCAGCACCTTGTAAACGGGAATGAACCCCGCCATTCCCTCGGTCAGGCTGTGTTCGCCGACTAGCCTGAAATCCGGAAGCAGCGCGGCAAGCTCCCTGCCTCCCTTTATTCCCCAGGTGAATTTCGCCTTGCTGCCCTCTATCGACTTCTCCTTGAAGCGCTTTGCTACTGCGGGATTCATGATTTCCACAAATACCGCTGCATGCTCGAATTTGCCGGAGATAACGGAGAATATCCGCTTTACGTCCTCCTCGGAAAGGTACATCGTCAGTCCCTCTATTATTACCAGCGCGGGGACGCCGCTCTCCTTTATCTCGCCGCTCCAGTCGTCCATCGCCGACATCGCTATCTGGGTTATCTTATCGGTGGGCTGGAGTATGCTGCTGCGCACCATGATGGTTTCCGGGAGGTCCAGGTTGTACCAGTGCGAGTAGTTGCTCATGCGGTAGCAGCGCGTGTCCAGTCCGCAGGCGATGTTCACAACGACCGCGCCGCGGTGTCCTGCGAGGTAGCGCTCCGCGAGCCTGTCCAGCACTATCGTGCGGGCAATTACGCCGCTGCTCATCGCAGAATCCTTGTCGGCAAGCGAGAAGTCGTAATCCAGCTTCTCCACTATCTCAACAGCCTTATTGTCGATTATCGCTCCCCTGGTCTTGGTTTCCTTTGCACGGGCGTATATCGTCTGGAGCATTGTTTCAGTTACGCCTGAAAGCTCTGGTTTTTTACTCATGTCTGTCCTCCATTACCGGTATTTCTACAGCCCGCGGATACATGCGGCGATATCCGGGCGCACTGTCCATGCGCCTGAAACGAGCCATTTTATATTGGTCACCTCTAAAAACCTTGTTTGAGAGAAAATGTGTATAGCACACCGACTGCTTCTTCAAACCTCCTCGTAAGG
>CAKSHG010000081.1 GCA_934456315.1 uncultured Oscillospiraceae bacterium
CGCTTTTCATCTGAAAATCAAGTGCAGATAACCCGATTTTTACTTTTTTCAGGAAAACTGCGGCAATTATCGCATAAATTTAAAAGGGACTGCAAAACAGCCCCCTTTAAATTTATTCTTCAACACAGGAGTCGGTCCGCGCATGCCACGGAAGATAGTCTGTCGGGTCCAGCCATTCGGAGTCCTCGGAAGCGTCCCGCCGCACCTCGAAATGGAGCGCCGCGGAAGCTGTCTGACCAGTCTGCCCGACTGTGCCGACGACATCTCCCATCTCGACCTGCTGACCCGCTGAAACGCTTATCTCATCAAGATGACCGTACAGCGTTACAAGGTCGCCGTGGTCTATCATCACGCAGTTTCCGTAGCCGTAGTACCACTCCGCAAGGACGACCGTTCCGTCGTCTGCGGCAAGAACAGACGTACCCAGGTCAGCCTGGATATCAATGCCCTTGTGTCCGTAATACCCGCCGTGACCGTCCATCATCTCGGATATCAGCCCGCCGTCCCCGCCGACTACCCAGCCGAAACGCGAACCATCACCGGGATAGGAGTTCATCAGCTCGCTTATCTCGCCGTTTTCCCGTATCTCGAAATGCAGGTGTATATCGGTACTCCAGCCGGTGGTGCCTGTCCTGCCTATCACATCTCCTGCATTGACCGCCTGACCCTCGGGAACATCAACGCTGCTGAGATGCGCGTATACGGTAGAGATACCGTTGCCATGGTCGATAATGATGTATTTCCCCAAGCCGTAGTTCCAGCCGCTGTCGGCTGCCTTTATTACACGACCGTCCATGAACGCTGTCACTACCGTGTTTTCGTTCATGTCCGCGCTGGTGAGGTCAACTCCGTTATGAATTCCGCCCCTCCAGCTGTCGTAGCCGCTGTACGCCGTCACTATCACGACGTCCATGGGGATTGGGACATCTCTGCGCTGCATCGCCGCCGCAATGAGGTCTTTACGATCTTTGCCTTTTTGCAGTGACATGGATTCCAGTTCTTCAAGGTCCAGCTCTTTTGCGGTTATACGCTCTGCGTATGAATCCGCCTGTTCAGTCAGGTCTGCAATATCGGATCCGTCGCCCTGCTCGCTGATATTGCTGCGCAGCTCGTCCTCTCTGGCTTTCAGTTCCTCGATCTGCTGTTTCAGACTGCCTATATCATCTTCGAACGACTCAACGGCGCTGTTTTCAATTATGATCTGCTTTATTATTTCGTTTTCTTCCTCCGGAGAGGGTGGTTCAAGTATGATCCCGGTTTCCTCGGTTTCGGGTGATTCAACAGTTTCAGCCGACTCAGCGGTTTCGCTTACGGAAAGCTTTGCGCCGTCGCTCCATGTGAATATTATCGTAGGATACAGCTCTGCCTGCACGTCAAGAGATTCCAGAGATTCTAACGTATCAAACCTCAGCGTATCACTAATGCACAACCAGTTATACAGCCTGTCGTCCGGGTTCAGTATCGTTATCTCGCTGTAGTCCGCGTTCAGCCTGCCGCGGTATTTCACATCGTCCAGCTGCGTGAAGTACAGCGAAATGTAATCCCCGCCTACCGTATATTTCCCGCTGGGAGTAGAATTTATTTCATCGCAGGGATACAGCGTGAACGTTCCGTCGTCGACGTTCAGCTCCAGAGTGGACGCACCGAAATCGTAATACGCATAATGCTGCTCTGAATCCTTACCCGGCACGATATCAGCAGCGGAAAACTCCGTCCGGCTGCTCTGTGCCACCAGGTCGACTCCACGGGAGCCGTTCCCCGCCGTAAATACGCACACGGCAGCGACCGCCGCTGCCGCCGCGCAGCCGGCAGGTATCGCGGCGTATTTCAGCCATTTCGGCGCGGAGCGTTTCGTACCGCACCCGGCAGCTTCTTCGATAAAGCGCTCATCTATGCCGTCCAGCGCGTTGTTAAGTTTTGTTCTGTCTATCAAAGCTCGTAGCCCTCCTTTCGCAGGTACTCCCGCAGCTTTTTCAGCGTGCGGGAAATGCGCGACTTCACCATGCTCTCGCTGACGTGAAGCAGCCTTGCTATCTCGGCGGTCGGATCCCCGAACCAGTACCGCCGCATGAAAATTACCCTGGTCGTCCTGTCCTGCGAACGCAGGAATCCGTTCAGCAGCTCTGTCAGCTCCCGCTCGGAAAGCCTGTCCGCAGCGTCGCCGGAGCCGCTTATGCTGTCCGCAAGCTCGTCTATAGGGAGCGTTTCCGCGCTTCGCTTAAGCGCTTTGTTGTAGTCCACCCTGTCCAGAGCCAGCCGCCTTGCTATCCGGCAGAGATAGGCGCACAGCCGCTCCGGCCTGGCGGGAGGTATGGAGTTCCAGGCGCGCAGGAGCGTTTCGCTCTCGCATTCCTCGGCGTCCTGCTCGCTGTGGAGTATTCCCCTTGCAACGCTCCTCAGGAGTTTCCCGTAACGCTCCCGGGCGGCGGTCAGTCCGGATTCGTTCCGGGCTTCGAGCATGCTTATTATCTCGTTATCGGTCACATGGTCACCTCCTTTGTTTTCTGAAGATCTTCACTTATATAAACGGCAAAAAAACCGAATAGTTGCAGCTCAAATAAAAAAGCCCCTCCGGCTCGGGAGAGGCTTTTCATATAGATCAGATCACTTGATCTCGGCAGGCTTGTCGCCCTTCTTTTTCTTTGCGGGAGCTTCCTCGGCGGGAGCCTCATGAACGGTATTGTTCTTAGCGATAGCGGACTTCAGCACGCGGATCTTGGTGCGGTCGCTGCCGGTTTCGATAAGAACGGTGTCCTCCTTAACGGAAAGCACTCTGCCGATGATACCGCCGTTTGTGATGACCTCGTCTGCCACCTGAATGCTGTTGAGCATGTTCTGCATTTCCTTGTTGCGCTTCTTCTCCGGGCGGATAATGAAGAAATAGAAGAAAACGATGATAAGCGCCAGCGGAATAAGCATTGTGAGCATGCTTGCAACGCTTGCTCCTCCGGTCTGGGCTGCAGATGAAGCTGCGGTAGAAATAACTGCGAGTGTTGTCATTATTAGTTGTCCTCCACGTCATGCCTTGCGGCAATTTTTATAGTACCTTATAATTATAACCTAAACTGCCGCCAAAATCAAGTAGGCGGGGAAAATTTTCACCGATTATTCAGAATAAACCGTTACGCCTGAATCTGCGAAAGCCTTGCGGACCTGCTCCAGAGCCGTTGCCGAGAATCCGGAGGTCTTTATGCGCACCGCCCATTCCTGACCGGAGAACATCGCGGAAACCCTGCCGATGAATGCCCTTGTTTCAGCGTAGCCGGTCTTGTCCTCGGGCGAGTAATCCACCAGGAGAGCCGCCGTCTTGAGCTTTGTCCTGTCGCCGGACAGCTCCGCAGTGGTCAGCGCCGTGGAATCAGCGAACAGGTCGCTGTCGTTCATCTCTACGGTGACCCTGATTTCTCCCGCCGCTTTCTGGCATGCGGTGATAACGTTCCACAGGGCCTCCAGCCTTGCGCTGTCGTCGGAAATGTTGAGCTGGCGCAGGAAGTTCGAGTAGTCCTGCGGATTGAACAGCGGATACCTCGTGTTGGCGAGTATCACCTCGCTGAATCCCGCTGCGGAGATCTCCTTGGTTATATCGGAGAGGTACGACGCAGTTTCCTTTTCGAACGGGTCGAGCCAGGATTTGCCGCCCTGGTCAACGTAATAATCGTGCCAGATGCCGCCGTCTGCTATCATGTAGCAGATGTTTCCGCCGGCGTAGCTCTGAGAAGTGCGGTCGAGCAGCGTGTTGATACGCGCGTGCGGCGTCATTCCCGCCTTTGTGATGATGTCCGCTATCTGCTTTGCAGTGAGCGTTCCGGTTATCTGCGTTTCCGGAATATCCTTGAGAGCGGTCTTGTAGAGGAAGTTTCCGGTTTCGTCCTTGAGCGTAACCGTGATATCCGTATAGCCGCTGTTCTTTGCAGCAGCAAGCGCGCTGTTAAGGCTCTCGGAGTTCATCACGGAGTTTTCCGGCAGAATGAACGCGCTGATCGTCTTTTCCGTTTCCGGCTCGGTCGTCGGCTCAATGGATTCCGCTGTCTTTTCCGCTGTGCCCTCGGCGGAGGGCGCATTCTGCTCCGCAGAAACCGGAGGAGTCCAGGCAGATTCCGGCTTTGATTCGGTGCCGCGCCCGGAGAAGTACTCCACCAGCGGCTTTCCCAGTCCGTAGCCAAGTACGCACAGACCAGCTATCAGCACTACCATCAGCACAACTGTAAGGACCTTTCTGCCCTTGCTCTTCTTGCGCTGATACAGGCTGTATTTGCGGTGCTTTATCTTGATGTTCTTTTTCTTCATGATATCTCCTAGAATGTAGCGTGTTGTTATCAGAAGTCGACTGTGTAACCAGCCAGCGCGTAAAACGCCAGCGATATCACGCCGATATATATCAGCATGATCGGGTATCCGCGGAATATCTTGGGTATCCTGTCGCTGTCAAGCTTTTCGTGAGCGATGTTCAGCAGGAAGCATGCAAGGAAGAACCCGATGCCCGTGCCGAAACCGTACCCGATATACGACCAGATGTCGCTGCCGTAATTGGAATTCAGGAACAGCGCGCCGATAACGGTGCAGTTGAAGATAACCAGGTGGACATACTTGCGTATCTTCTTGAAAACCTTAGGGAAGCAGCGCCACAGCAGCAGAAGCCCGAGAATATACAGCACGCTGATTATCGCGGCGTATATCAGCGGCATGAACAGCCAGCCGAACTCCGTAGGCAGCATTGCCTGATCCACGAAGAACGAGATAACGCTCGCGATGGTCGTCATCGAGGTTATCCCGACCGTGAAGCCGATAACGGTGCTGTTCTTCCGGGAAGCGTAGATACCGACGTTGCTGCCGAATGCGCGGTCGAATATCGCGTTCTGCACGAACACTGAAACCATCGCGACGGAAACTATCTTTGCGAGTGCCTCCATCATTCAGCCCCCTTTCGGATAACGCCGGATTTTTCGGAGCGCTTTCTTCTGCGGGAAGTCATGCCGCGGCACACCGCCGCAAGTATCCCCACCAGGATAAACCCGAAGAACGGAGTTTTCGCAGCGGTCATCGGGGCGTCGCAGACCCTCATTCCAAACAGCGAGCCGAACGCGAGGAACTCCCTGATGATACCCACAACGAACGCCGCTGCGGCGTATCCCAGGATATACATCAGCGCGTCCACCGCCATCTCACGCAGCGGCATGAGGTAGAAACGGCTCTCGGTCTTTGCAAGTATCAGCGAATTTACCACCAGTATCTCAATATAGATGGACACCGCCGAGGCGGTTTCCGGGAACAGCGCATTCATCAGCAGCGCAGTCGGAATGTACATCACCGACGCTACCCCGACATAGCAGATTATGCGCACGGTGTAAACTATCTCCCGGGGAATGAACCGGCAGATGATTATCGAAGAATAGGAAATAAGAAAGAAACTAAGCGTCAGCACCAGAGCGCGCTCGAACGTTGTCGCCGCAACGATTATCGGCGCAGTGACAAGCCCGCTCATCAGCACGATGTTCTGACGGAAAAGCCCGTCAAGGCTGAATTTTCCGGAGGGTCTGTTATTCATTGCTGTCCTCCTTGTCGGGTGTTTCAAGCTGTTCATGGTGCGGAGCTTCCCCGGGATCACTGATGACCGCCGGACGACGCTTGTGCCGCTTCACCTTTCCGTCTATCGGCGGAGTGTTGTAGCGGTATTTCTCAGGAAGCTGTATCTCCTGCGTGTCGGTCAGCTTTATCCCGCCCTGCTGGGCGCGGTTCTTGCTGCCCTCAAAGGAGCTGATGTAGTTGCGCTTCCAGTATAGCACGTTCTCAACTATCGTATCGAATGAGCTGCTCATTGCATTCACGATAAGCAGCGCAAACACGAAACAGCCCTCGACCTGTCCGAAATACCGGAACATCATCACAGTATATCCCAGCACGACTCCGTAGATAACTCTCGCGGCGCGGCGCTTTGGCAGGATATAAGGTTCGGCTGACATGAACACTACGCCGAACAGCAGGTATCCGCTGGAAAGCTCGTAGAACACAGACATCAGAGGCGAATCCCCTACCCTGGGGTAAAGCGCCGAGATAGCCGCCACAGAAACAAGGCAGGATATAAGCGCGGTGAAGCTGGTAGAATGCTTTATCAGCATGCACACGCCGATCACCAGTATTACCAGGATATTTACAGCGCCGATAGCGCCGGGAACATTCCCCATCAGGATATCCATTACTGACTGGGTTGGAGTTGTCCCGAGGTTCATGCGGTACTCTATCGAGCGGGTGAACGTCCCTTCATATTCCGAAAACATCGGGATCATCTCGCCGACCTTCGGATAGTACAGCATGTCGCCGGGATAGCAGATTATCAGGAACGCCACGGCTATCGCGGGCGGAGAGAACACAAGATTCTCATTGCCGCCGAAAACATGCTTGCCCAGTGCAATGCATATCACCGCCGCAAGCCCGGCAAGCACATGCGGGAAACCGGCAGGCATGAGCATTGCGCAGCACAGCCCCCAGAACATCACCGCAGGGTCCTTGATGTCGTATTTCACACGGCGCAGCTTACAGCATATCCAGTCGGTCAGCATGCAGCATATTATGCATACCGCGCTTATGACCAGCGGCCGGATACCTCCACGGAATACTGCGGGTATCAGAAGCGCCGCCATGAATACAAAGCGCTCCAGATACAGCTTGCGCGGGTCGCGCTTAGTTATCGGAGTTATCATGCCTGTCCTTTCTGCGGAGCTTTCAGAAGGATATTAGCCTGTGCCATGTCCTCCGCCTTGAAAAGACCCGTTCCGGCAACCAGCACGTTCGCGCCGGCTTCCTTTACGAGCGGAGCTGTCTTTGCATTTATGCCGCCGTCCACCTCGATGTCGAGGTCAGCTCCGGCATACCTGCGCAGCGCGCGTATCTTGTCCAGTGTTTCCGGAATGAACGCCTGCCCGCCGTAGCCTGGCTCGACTGTCATCACAAGAACCATGTCGCACAGCTCCACAAGCGGGAACACTTCCTCTATCGGAGTCCCGGGCTTTACCGCCAGCGCGGACTTCACGCCATGCGAGCGTATCAGCTCCAGCGTCCGGCGAGCGTCGCTGCTGCTTTCGAGGTGGAAGCTGATGAGGTCAGCTCCGGCTTCAGCGAAGAACTTTATCTGGCTCGCCGGATCGTTCACCATCAGGTGCACGTCAAGGAACATGTCCGTTGCCCTGCGGACACACTTCAGCACAGGGCTGCCGTAGGTTATCTGCTCAACGAATGCGCCGTCCATTACGTCGAAATGTATCCAGTCGACATTCGCAGCCCTGCAGCGTGAAAGCTCCCCGGATATATCCGCGAGGTCGCAGGCAAGCAGCGAAGCAGAGGTCTTTATCATATTATCATTTCCTTATCTGTTAGATTCATACATTTTTAAAAGGGCAGCAAAATACCCATACATATATATTCTATAATAAATATCTTTTTTCGTCAATAAGCTGGGAAAGATTTTTTCGAGTTTTTCAGGGAAAGCGTGAAAATTTCCGAAATCGCGACGAATTACGGCTCGATATTTGTATACTTTTCTCCCGGTTTGCGCTTGAAAAAAAAGCGGTTTAGTGATATAATATTTACAATATATCTTCGGAAGGACATCTCCCCGAATCGGAACTGAAAGCCATGATGCATACGCACTCAGCGGCTTTTTTCCTTATTAAGGGGCGTGTTCCAGAAAAATGAAAAAGACACAGGAATACCTGCGCACAGAAGAACCGGATCGAGAAAGTGAGGATTTAATCGTATGCTGAACTGCAACTACAACGAGAAATTTGTCAAGGAAGGACTTACGTTCGACGACGTGCTGCTTATCCCCGCAAAGAGCGACGTCACCCCGAACATGATCGACCTCAAGACGCAGCTCACCAAGAACATCACGCTCAACACACCGATCATGACCTCCGCAATGGACACCGTAACCGAGAGCCGCATGGCTATCGCGATCGCCAGAGAAGGCGGTATCGGTATCATTCACAAGAACATGACCATTGAGCAGCAGGTGGACGAGGTCGACAAGGTAAAGCGTTCCGAGAACGGCGTAATCGTTAACCCATTCTTCCTCTCTCCGCAGGACAGCGTATTCGACGCAGACGCACTGATGGGCAAGTACAAGATCTCCGGCGTTCCGGTCGTTGAGAACGGCAAGCTGGTCGGTATCCTCACTAACCGTGACCTCCGATTCATCACCGACTACAACCAGAAGATCGGCGAGGTAATGACCAAGGATCACCTCGTTACCGCACCGGTAGGCACCAACCTCCAGCAGGCACAGGAGATCCTTAGAAAGCACAAGATCGAAAAACTCCCGCTGGTTGACGAAAACGGCTACCTCAAGGGACTTATCACCATCAAGGACATCGAAAAGAGCGTACAGTATCCGAACACCGCTCGTGACGCAGGCGGCAGACTCCTCTGCGGCGCTGCTATCGGAATCACTCCCGACGTTCTCGACAGAGCGGGCGCACTGCTGAAGGCGCAGGCTGACGTACTCGTGCTCGATTCCGCGCACGGTCACAGCAAGAACATCATGACCACCCTCGACAAGATAAAGACCGCATTCCCGAATGCAGTCATCATCGCGGGCAACGTTGCCACCGGCGCAGCTACAGAGGACCTCATCAAGGCCGGCGCTGACGCTGTAAAGGTAGGTATCGGACCCGGCTCCATCTGCACCACCAGAATCGTTGCAGGTATCGGCGTTCCGCAGATCACCGCAGTTTACGACTGCGCATGCGCTGCCGCTAAGTATGGCGTTCCGGTAATCGCAGACGGCGGTATCAAGTTCTCCGGCGATATCGTCAAGGCACTCGCTGCCGGCGCTAACTGCGTAATGCTCGGCTCCCTGCTCGCAGGCTGCGAGGAGGCTCCCGGCGACGTTGAAATTTACCAGGGCAGAAGTTTCAAGGTATACAGAGGCATGGGAAGCCTTGCAGCAATGAAGAAGGGCTCCGCTGACCGCTACTTCCAGGACAAGAGCAAGAAGCTCGTTCCCGAGGGCGTTGAGGGTCGTGTACCTTACAAGGGATCCGTTGCAGACACCATCTTCCAGCTGGTCGGCGGTATCCG
>CAKSHG010000082.1 GCA_934456315.1 uncultured Oscillospiraceae bacterium
TTTGCCCGCGAAGCGGGCTTTTGAAATCCGTTTTTTGCTCCGGGTTTCCCGGGGCAAAAAACACTTCTATCCGCACACTTGTGCGGATGTTCGGCGGAAAAGTCACTTTAGTGACTTTTTCGACGGTCTGAAAGGCTGTCCTTACGGACAGCCCTTGAGCTTTATCGGGAATTAGCCCTTAGCCATTGCAGCAACTTCGGAAGCAAAGTCATCCTGCTTCTTCTCGATGCCCTCGCCGCGCTCATAGCGAACGAAAGAATCAACCTTAATAGAAGCGCCTGCAGCCTTAGCCTCAGACTCAACATACTTAGCGATGGTCATTGTGTCATCCTTGAAGTACTTCTGGTCGAGGAGGCAAACTTCCTCGTAGTACTTTCTGAGACGACCCTCAACGATCTTCTCAAGTACGTTCTCGGGCTTGGGCTTAGCGGACTGAGCGTTCTCAGTCTTTACCAGGCCGAGCTGAACTTCCTTCTCGTTAGCGATAACCTCTGCAGGGATATCAGCCTGGGATACATACTGTGCGTTCAGAGCGGTGATCTGGAGAGCTACGTTCTTGCCGCATGCGAGAACAGTTGCGTCCTCGGGCTTGTCGGTGTCGAGCTTTACCAGGGTGCCGAGTCTGCCGCCATCGTGCATGTAGGGAACCAGTGTGCCGGTCATCTTGGAGAAACGACGGATATTCATGTTCTCGCCGATTGTAGCGATCTTCTCGGTCATATACTCGGAAACGGTCTGTGCGCCGCCTGCGATGGTGCAGTTCTTGAGAGCCTCAACATCTGCAACGTCGTTAGCGAGGATAGTGTCGGTGATGGTCTCAACCAGCTCGAGGAACTTGTCGCTCTTTGCGCAGAAGTCGGTTTCGCAGTTGATCTCAACGATAACGCCGGTGTTGCCGTTTACCTTAGCCTTAACGATACCCTCGGCAGCGATTCTGCCTGCCTTCTTGGCAGCCTTTGCGAGGCCCTTCTCACGGAGGATCTTAACAGCCTCATCTCTGTTGCCGTCAGCCTCAACGAGAGCTCTCTTGCAGTCCATCATTCCGCAGCCGGTCATCTCACGAAGTTCCTTAACTTCGCTTGCTGTAATATTAGCCATTTGTGTTCTCCTTTACTTATGATAAAACGTTCCGTATATGGAATTACTCAGCGTCCTCTGCGGGAGCAGCCTGCTCTTCAGCAGCGTCTGCGGTGCCCTGCTTAGCAGAGATGATAGCGTCAGCCATAGCGCCGGCGATGAGCTTTACTGCTCTGATAGCGTCGTCGTTGCCGGGGATAACGTAGTCGATCTCGTCAGGATCGCAGTTGGTGTCAACGATAGCAACTACCGGGATACCGAGCTTCTTAGCCTCTGCAACAGCGATCTTCTCCTTGCGGGGGTCAACGATGAACAGAGCGCCGGGGAGCTTCTTCATGTTCTTGATACCGCCGAGGAACTTTTCGAGCTTCTCGATCTCGAGGTTGAGCTTGATAACTTCCTTCTTGGGGAGCAGGTCGAATGTGCCGTCGGTCTCCATGGTGTGGAGCTGCTCAAGTCTTGCGATTCTTCTCTGAATGGTCTTGAAGTTGGTCATCATGCCGCCGAGCCATCTAGCGTTTACATAATGTGCGCCTGCGCGGGTAGCTTCTTCCTTGATGGAATCAGCAGCCTGCTTCTTGGTGCCTACGAACAGGATCTCGCCGCCGTTTGCTGCAACCTCGTGAACGAAGTTGTAAGCCTCATCGAGCTTTCTTACAGTCTTCTGAAGGTCGATGATGTAGATGCCGTTTCTCTCGGTGAAGATGTAGGGAGCCATTTTAGGGTTCCATCTTCTTGTCTGGTGACCGAAATGTACGCCTGCTTCGAGAAGCTGCTTCATAGATACTACTGCCATTTGATTTTCCTCCTGAATTTGGTTAGAATGTTTTCCTCCACGGCTGAACGTCCCGGACGCGTGAGCGCACCGTCGGAACGGCTGCACCGTGTGTGTATTTGTGCATATTATTCCGCACACTTACTGAAATATTATACCACAATGCCGTTTTTTTTTCAACCATCACAGCAATGTTTATTTCAACAAATTTCCGAAAAATTTCCCGCGCTTCTTTGGCGAATTTGACGGTTCCTGGCAGGAAACCAGTATCGTATCCTCACCGATGACCTCTATGTCGCACCACTTGATACAGATGTCCTCTTCCCTGCCGAAAAGCCCGAAGAACCGCGCCCTGCCGTAAACGATGAGCCTGCATATCTTCGCGGTGCAGTTCTCGAATTCGATATCGTCCGGGAAGCCTATCCGGCAGCCGTTGCGGACGTTGATTATCTCCTTGCACTTGATGTCGTTGAAGCTGTAGACCATATTCTCACCCCGTACAGCATATGCATGCCGCGCGGCGAAAATTCAGGAAAACAGCGCGTTAAAGCCTGTCTGCGCCGCAAAAAGCACTATCAGCAGGGCAAAATTGCAGACGGTGAATTCCGCGAAGTACCGCCCCTTCCGCGCCCCTTCGGACGCGCTGTAGAGCTTGAACGAGATGAGGCTCGCGAGGGAGGCGATGAGCGTCCCCAGCCCGCCGATATCTACGCCCAGCAGCAGCCCCTCCGCATTCCCGGTGAACCCCGACAGCATGACCGCGCAGGGGACGTTGCTGATGACCTGCGACAGCGCCGCTCCGACCAGCATTTCCCGCCCGGAAACCACGCCGCTGATGAACTCCCGGACGGCGGGTATCGCCGAGATGTTCCCCACGAAAACGAAGAAGCAGACGAACGTCAGCAGCAGCGCGTAATCCACGCGTTTCAGCACCCGCCAGTCCGCGGCGATGACGCAAACGAGCACGGCTCCCAGGCAGATGCGCCAGTCCAGCAGCCGCAGCACGGTGCAGAGGCAGACCGCTGCCGCTGCGGAAAACAGCGCCGTGCGGAGCTTCACGCGCTTTCCAGGCGCGGGAGAAGTCGCAGGCTCCGCGCTGTGTTCTATCCCGCGCTTTGGGATAAGCAGCGTGGAAGCCAGCAGCAGGACCAGACTCAGCGCCGTCGGCGGGAGCATTACCCGGAAGAAGTCAGCGACCGGCATGTCGTAATGCGTGTAAATATAGAGGTTCTGCGGATTGCCCATGGGCGTAGCCATCGAGCCGAGGTTAGCGGCGGCAGTTTCCAGCACTATCGTGCGTATCGCGACCTCCGGCATTCCCCGGAAAAGCGCAAGGGTAAGCGGGACGAGCGTTAACAGCGACACGTCGTTCGTGACCAGCATCGCCAGGAAAAAGCACATCGTCACCAGCGCCGCGCCCAGCGACCGCGTATTGTGGAACCGCTTCGTCAGCGCCCCGGAGAGCCTTGTGAACGCGCCTATGCTCCCGAATCCCTGTACCGCCGCCATCAGGCAGAACAGCAGTCCCAGCGTGGACCAGTCCACATACCCGAGGTATCCCGCGTCCGGCGGGGTGAATATCATCGAGATGAGCGCTGCCGCGAGCGCTATGCACAGCACCGTTTCCTTTTTTATGAATCCTGATATCCTGCTCATTTGATGCTCCTGCCAGTTTCCGACATTATTCGACCACTATCACGTTCTTGCCGCTCGCCTTGCCCTTGTACAGCCGCTTGTCCACGGTGGAGAGCATGGCGTCCACGTCCGGCGGCGTTCCCTCGCCGCTGAAAGCAAATCCGAACGTCATCGAAACCTTTACTGGAACGCCTTCGTGGGTTATCCCGAGGGAGTTTATCTCCGACTTTATCCGGTTGACGGCGTGGAAGCAGTCCATCTCCGAGCCGTACATTATCATCAGCATCTCCTCGCCGCCCCAGCGGCACGCGAGGTTCCCCTCCCCTACGTTGCGCATTATCGCTCCGGCTACGCTTTTCAGCACCACGTCGCCGCATTCGTGCCCGTAGGTGTCGTTTATCTTCTTGAAGTCGTCCAGGTCGCCCATCACTATGCAGAACGGTCTGCCGGCGGTTTTCAGCGCCGCCAGCGCTCCGTTCAGGCTGTAGCGGTTGTAAAGCCCCGTCAGGGCGTCGTGGCTCGCGGTGTAGTTCAGGCGGTCGTTGGTTTCGTTGAGCCTGCCTATCAGGTTATGTATCTCCAGTATGAACAGCCAGCTGAACCCGAACAGCAGCACGATGTTGAACGCGATGTTTATCGTCCGCATGACGTCTGATTCGTCTATCGTCAGCGGTCTGCGTAAAACGTAGTAGAACGGCTCGCAGAGGTGGTCGAACACCAGCGCCGCAGTCAGCATAACAAGCGAGCACAGCGAGAAAAGCACCGTCCCGCGCTTGAAAACGTCGTTCTCGCAGGTCAGGAACAGGTAGTACAGTACCACCGGGATCGTCATCATCGTATACAGGAAGAAGCAGGTGTCGACTCCCAGGAACAGCGTACACAGGAACGAATGTATGCATATCTCGAAGTACATCGCGGTTATCCAGCCGAAAGCCTTCCGCTCGAACTTCTCATGCTTGCACACCGCGCCCATGTAAACGTACAGCCCCACGCTGAAAACGTTGAATATGGTCATCGTGTAGAGCTTTATCACGATAAATATAATAAGGAAAGTCAGGTGCATGAACGCGCCTGAAAATGCCGCTGCCATGTATTTCAGCGACTTGTCGATATTCAGCTCCAGAATATCCTTTCTGTTCTGAAAGCCTCTGAATACTTTCATAATATTACCCCCAATACTCCTGGTTTGCCCTATCATATTATTATAAAACCATCTGCCCCAAATTTCAAGCCTTTTTTCGGATAATTAAAATTTTTTCCCAAAAAATAAAAAAATATTGTTTACCCCCTTGAAAAATTCAAATAAGTATGATAGAATAGCACTATCGGGTGTGTAAACGATTACCGCCCATTACGGAGAATCAAATTCAACGGAGGATATGACCAATGAAGTATGCAGACGGATTATGGCTGAACAAGCCCGGCTACGGCGTTAACTACGCCACCCAGATGTACGAGGTGACAGCAGACGACACCTCCATCAACGTGCTCGCCACCAACCAGTGGATAGGCAACAGAGGCATGACCCTGGGCGGTCCTGTGCTGGAGATCACTTTCACTTCCACACTGGAGAACACCATCAAGGTTTCCATCGACCACTACAAGGGCAGAGTACATAAGAACCCCGACTTCCAGCTCAACGAGGACAAGAGCTTCAAGCCCGTCATCAAAGAAACCGACGGCGCATACGAGCTTATCTCCGGCAACACCAGGGTAGTTGTCGCAAAGGGCGGCGCGTGGGATATCAAGTACTACTACAACGACAAGCTCCTCACCAAGGAGGGCTGGCGCACTACCTCCTACATCACCGAGGACCAGTGGAAGACCAACGAGCGCATGGCAAACGACCAGATGAAGCCGTTCTTCTCCCACGATGAAACAGCTGACGGCGCTGTAATGCGCGAGATGCTCAACATCTCCGTAGGCGAGTGCCTGTACGGCTTCGGCGAGAAGTTCTCCACCTTCGTCAAGAACGGTCAGACCGTCGAGGTATGGAACAACGACGGCGGCACAAGCTCCGAGCAGAGCTACAAGTCCATTCCGTTCTACGTTTCCTCCAGGAACTACGGCGTGTTCGTCAACCACCCCGAGAAGGTGACTTTCGAGGTTGCCAGCGAAACCGTTTCCAAGGTCGCTTTCTCCGTTCAGGGCGAGCATCTTGAGTACTTCGTCATCGGCGGCGAGAAGCTCACCGACGTGGTTTCCACCTACACAACGCTGACAGGCAAGCCCGCGCTCACTCCGGCTTACACCTTCGGTCTGTGGCTGACCACATCGTTCACCACCAACTACGACGAGGCTACCGTTTCCAGCTTCATCGACGGCATGGCAGAGCGCGATATCCCGCTCGAGGTGTTCCACTTCGACTGCTTCTGGATGAAGGAATTCAACTGGTGCGACCTCACATGGGACAAGAGAATGTTCCCCGACCCCAAGGCTATGCTCGACAGACTCAAGGCTAAGGGGCTTGAGATATGCGTCTGGATAAACTCCTACATCGCACAGCGCTCCTCCATGTTCGACGAGGGCGTAAAGGGCGGCTACTTCCTCAAGACCAAGGACGGCAGCGTATGGCAGGGCGACATGTGGCAGCCCGGCATGGCTATCGTCGACTTCACTAACCCGGCTGCCTGCGAGTGGTACAAGGGCAAGCTCCGCGCTCTCTGCGAGATGGGCGTAAACGCGTTCAAGACCGACTTCGGCGAGCGTATCCCCACCAAGGACGTCGTTTACTACGACGGCAGCGACCCCTACAAGATGCACAACTACTACACCTACCTCTACAACAAGTGCGTATTTGAAGTCCTCGAGGAATTCTACGGCAAGGACAAGGCGTGCCTGTTCGCTCGCTCCGCTACAGTCGGCGGTCAGCAGTTCCCGGTACACTGGGGCGGCGACTGCTTCTCCAACTACGAGTCCATGTGGGAGACCCTCCGCGGCGGTCTGTCCCTCTGCATGAGCGGCTTCGGCTACTTCAGCCACGACATCTCCGGCTTCGAGGCGCAGGGCACTCCCGACCTCTACAAGAGATGGTGCGCTTTCGGTCTGATGTCCTCCCACTCCAGACTGCACGGCAACAGCTCCTACCGCGTTCCGTGGAACTTCGACGAGGAGAGCTGCGACGTACTCCGCCACTGGACAAAGCTCAAGGGCAAGCTCATGCCGTACCTCTGGGCGCAGGCGCAGAAGACCCACGCTACCGGTATCCCGATGATGAGAGCGATGGTAATGGAATACGCAGACGACCCCGCTACCCTGTCCCTCGACCGTCAGTACATGCTCGGCGACGACCTGCTGGTCGCTCCGGTATTCAACGAGGAAGGCATTGCGGACTTCTATGTACCCGCAGGCAACTGGACCGATATCCAGAGCGGCAAGGTATACGAGGGCGGCAAGTGGTACTCCACCAAGAACAACTACTTCGAGATGCCTGTACTCGCAAAGCCGAACAGCATCGTAGCATACGGTAACTTCGAGCGCGCATTCACCTACGCATACGGCGACAAGGCTGACATCGTTATCTACCAGCTTGAGGACGGCAAGACCGCTGAAACCACCATCTACGACGCAGACAGCAATGCAGTCCTGACCGTAAAGGCAGTACGCACCGGCGACACCATCAAGGTAACAGCGTCCGGCTCCGCCAAGGACTACACCATCAGAAGCGCAGAGGGTCTTAAAATCGAACTCTGATATTCTGATGTGACCTGACGTTATATTCAGCCCCTGCGGGTAATCCCGCAGGGGCTTTCTGCGTGACCGGAAAAACGCTGAAGATACAAAAATCCCTGCGGGACAGATGGTGCTATTTGTGCAAAACGCAGACACTTATCAACTTTCATTCGGCGCCTGAAACAAATTCCGGAGCCGGAATATGTCGAAAATCAACAAAACGAATACCTGCGCAGCATCTCCGGAATGCCGGAGCAAATCCGTCCCCCGGAGCATTTTGGCTGCGCGGAAGCTTGAAAAACCAGTGCGCTCCAGCTATAATAGAACTATATTATTCCGGGAGGAGATAACGTGAATTTCTCAAATTCCATCGAGCTGGAGATAAGCGGCGAACGCGCGCTGTTCCGCGACCCGCTGGGTCCCGAGCCGCTGCCCGTACCAAGTTACGGGGCGCTGAAGGGCATACTCTGCTCCGTCTACTGGAATCCGGCGTTCATCTGGGTGCCGGACAGCCTGCGCGTCATGGAGCATATCTCCTGGGTCGGCGAGGGTGTGCACGTCACAGGCGGGAAGCACTCCCGGAACTTCAGTTCCGCCCACCTCCGCAGCGTGAGATATCAGCTCCGCGCCCACTTCGTCTGGAACGAGCAGCGCCCCGACCTCGCGCACGACCGCGACGAGAACAGGCACTTCCGGATAGCGCTGCGGAGCCTCTCCCGGGGAGGGCGCAGGGCAGTCTACCTCGGCTCGCCCGACTGCCCCGGTACAGTGCGCTCCGCGCACTTCGGCAGCGGCGCGGGATACTACGACAACGCCGGGCTGATGGGCTTCGGCAGGCTGTTCCACAGCTTCGACTACGCCGCAGGAACGCCGCTGTACTCCGACTGCGTGATGGACAGCGGGCTGATAGACCTGTCAAATGTGAACCTCCAAAAACCGGTTTGAAAAGGGAAAATGGGCAGAATGCACCGAAGCAGTCAGTGTGCTGCTCAAACGAGGTTTTCAGAGGTGACCAAATATCAACGACCAGCAGAAAGGGAAACCGCCATGCCGCAGCTACTAGACCACCGAATAGATTTCGAAGCGCTCATCACGGTGGATTCCGCGAATCCCAACGGCGACCCGATGAAAAAGGGGCTTCCCCGCACGGACGGTCAGGGACGCGGCGTCATATCCGCAGTCTGTATCCGCAGGAAGCTGCGGAATGCCCTCGCGGAAGCCGGACAGCTGATACTGATATCCCCGCCGGAATTTCGCGGGGACGACCTCCCGCGTAGGCTGAACGTCATCCCGGACGGCTGCGATATCCGCAGCGAAGCCTGCCGGAGATGGTACGACGTGCGCGCTTTCGGGCAGGTGTTCTCCTTCCGCGGGAAGCGCGTCCCCGGAGTAGTAGGCGCGGTTTCGCTCCAGCCGGCGGTGAGCGTCTGCCCGGTAAGGGTGGTTTCCACCGGGATAACCTGCTGCCTGCCCGCCAGCGAGCATGCCGCGATGGGCTTCAAGAACGCGGTCGAGCACGGGCTGTATATCCTGCGCGGCTCGATAATCCCGGGCATCGCCGAAAAGAACGGGTTCACCCTTTCCGACTGCGAGCTGCTGCGGAATGCCCTGCTGCGCTTCACGGACTTCGACTGCTCCTCCTCGCGCCCTGCCGGCTCCATGGAAGTCCGGCGGCTCTACTGGTGGGAGCACCCCGGGAAGCTCGGAGTATGCTCCCCCGCGCGGGTTTTCAGCAGCGTTAAAATCAAGCCGCTGAAAACGCGTCCGCTTTCCTTCAGGGATTACTCCATCTCACACAAGCCTGTCCCCGGCGTTACGCTCACCATATTCGGGGATATCGGCAGAAACGATACGCTTACAGCCGTCGGGGCGACCCGGCGCGGATA
>CAKSHG010000083.1 GCA_934456315.1 uncultured Oscillospiraceae bacterium
GTAAGCACGATCTTAAGCTTCAGATTGCCCATTATCATATCCCCCTGAATTATATTTATCTGTCACCTGACGCGGCGCACCGCGTTATGTGAAATAATACACTATTCCTGGTCGCTCTTTTTTGCGCGCATAAGGAGCTGTTCGTAATTTATGTACCTGCCGATAGCGTCCTCCTGCGCCGCGGTAAGCGACTCGAAGGCGCAGCCGTATCCGGTGATCTCACCGTCGCTGCTGGTCTGCACTCTTAAAATAGTCGCCATCGTGTTCAGCCTGTATCCGTCCATCAGTTCGATGTCAACGCACGCGCTGTCGTCCTGCTGGAACTCATACTGGCTGGTCATGAAGATCCCGCCGACATTGATATCGTGGATACTGATCGCAACAGGCTCCTCGAACCGTATCGTGTCATCATCGCGGACAATGAAAAGCGCCCTGCCGGACAGCTCCACCTTGATCTTGAAATACCGTCTGCGTTCCTCAAGCACCTGCGTGCTGTTGGACTTGATGAACGAAACGTTCATCTGCCGCTCGTGGGACATGGATATATCCCCGGCGTACTTTATGCGGTCGCCCGCCTTGGAATAAGCTATGACATAGACCCTCACGCCGCGTTCAAGCTCGGGAAGATCCTTTCCCTTGATTATAAGAATACTCTCCTCGCTGGAATCAAGGTTTTTCGGGAACACAAAATTGCGTTCTGCGGAAACGATCAGTTTTCCATCTTGGGCGAGTACATCTGTCTTGACTATCTTTGTACCAAATAACAACCGCATCAATCCTCTTACTTAAAATAGTAAACAGAGCAACCCTGCCCGGACGCAGCGCGGCGCCCAGACCCATAGATACCATCGAACAAACCATTGAAAAGAACAGTATTTGTCAGAATACTCTTGTTTACATTATACAATAAACATTCCTTATAAATCAAGTCATAATGTTGATTTTCTAATAATTGAACAAAATTTTTTATTATTTTTGGCGAACATAACAAAACCATATCCCATATAACTATGAAAGTTTCACATCATGCCCTATTCAGATCATCATGCCTTTTTGACCTTTATCTTGAACCGCTTTCCGCAGCCTCTTGCGAGCCTGTCCCGCGCCTGCATGGGAGTTCCGCAGATGAACTGCGTCTTGTCGCAGATGATCGCGTCCAGCTTTTCGCCCTCGTCCATGTCCGGGAACAGATAGAAGCTGTGGCTGCACTCGTAAGCCCTGTAGATATTCTTATACGGGATTTCGATGACCCGCGCATTCTTATCCCGCAGCGCCTCGGAAACCCGTGCGGAAACCTCACCGCGTTCCGGGACCGCCGCGCCGTCCGGCTCTGCGCTTTCGGGGGAACTGATGGTCAGCACGATGCTGTCGCCGCCGGAAAAATCAGCGCTGATGACCTTGCCGAAGCTGTTCTCCAGCTTGTCGGCGCGCTTGTTGAAATACTGTATCCGCATATTGTGCGGAAGCGTTGCGCAGACGATGAAAAGTACCGCGAAAACCGCACCGAGCAGCCATTCCGTACACCAGAACGCCGCCAGCATAAGCAGAAACAGCACCGCCGCCGCATAGTAGCATGCGGTCTGCAAAGGCCGCACCTTCATCAGATACATGAAGTCCAAAAACGAGCGTATCCGCGCCATCGTGCATTCCGTTTCGCACACAAGCCTGCCGTTGTCCGGGTGCTTTTCGGAGTTCATCTCCTCGAACATCTTTGCAAGCTTTGATTCTGTCGATTCCAAAATTTCCTGCTGTCTTTTGCTTCTGAACATAATGATTCCTTTCACGGGCAGTATATCTCTTATACTAGTATATCACATCTCGCGCAAAAATGCAACGGAGATAAGAAAAATCTGCACAGATTTCCGTCATAATAACCGCCGCCGTCCGTCAATATGCACTCAATTTATTACAATTTGGCTACAATTTGTTTCCAAACAGTTACAAAACGGCTAAAACTGTTGACAATCCAGCCCGTTTGGAGTATATTATTATAGTGGTGGTTTGTGTATCGCCAACTTAATTAAGAAATATAAATATTGATATAGGAGAACAGCTAATGATCAAGGAAACTTCACTTTGCATGGGCTGCATGAACGACAAGACATATGATGGTCCCTGCAAGCTGTGCGGATACAGCGACAACACGCCGAGTATCCCCACATATATGGCGCCCAAGACCTACCTTGCCGACCGCTATATCGTGGGCAAGCTGATAAGCTACAACGGCGAGGGCGCGGTATATATCGGCTACGACACCGCAGCAGGCGTAAAGGTGACAATCAAGGAATTCATGCCTGATACGCTCTGCTCCCGCAAAAAGGGCGAAACGGACATAACTGTCGATCCCTCCGCCGCGGCGCTCTACAAGACCTATCTTTCGGAGTTCATCGACCTCAACCGCACCCTGATGAAGCTCCGGGGCATTTCCCATGTCCAGACGGTGCTTGACGTATTCTGCGAAAACAACACCGCCTATGTGGTATTCGAGTACATCAACGGGATCTCCCTCAAGACCTACCTTGCAAATTCCTCCGGCGAAATAGCCTGGGAGCAGGCGAAGGAACTGTTTTCGCCGTTCTTCACGACATTGAGCCTTATCCACTCCGCCGGGATAATCCACCGCGGAATATCCCCCTCCACGATATTCGTGACCGACAAGCTGGAGCTCAAGCTCACCGGGTTTGCCATCTGCGCGGCGCGCACCACCGGAACCGAAATACCCTGCGAAATGTACGCCGGCTTCGCAGCCCCCGAGCAGTACACCAACGAAATAAACGGTACCTGGACGGACGTCTACGGCGTATCTGCGGTACTGTACCGCTGTCTTACCGGCTGCACCCCCACCGAGGCGATAGCAAGAAACGGCACCAGCCTTATGGAGCCGATGATGATCAACCGGAACATTCCCGCAAACATCTCCTCCGTGATAATGGCAGGTCTGAACATATCACCGGAATCCCGCATACGCACCGTGACCGAGCTGGTCGACCGCCTGTTCACACAGCCCAGGGCTGCCGAGCAGGCTCCCGCAGAAAAGGCAAAGCTCACCCGCAAGGAACAGAAGCAGCGCCGCGAGCGTAACAAGACCATCGCAGTCATGGTAGTAGCCGGAGTAGTTGTCGCGGCATTCATCGTACTGTTCGTGCTGACGCTCAACGGGACCCTCACCGGCGGTAACGGCCGTCCGTCAGAGCCTGAAACCATGGAGGTCACTGCGGAAACCAGCGAGCCAGCCACCAGCCAGGCAGAATCCACGACCTCGCAGTCCCAGCCGGAACAGATCATCACGTCCGATACGATAAAGATGCCCGACTTCTCCGGCAGAAACTACGATTACGAAACCGAGCGCTACGGCGGAACGTTTACATTCGTCCCGAAGTACGAATATTCCGACACCTACGCCAGCGGACTGATGTACGACCAGAGCATAGAGCCCGGAAAGGAAGTAACCGCCGGAATAACCGTAGTCGTCAATGTCAGCAAGGGACCCAGCAAGGTGGCGCTCCCGGACTACACCGGACAGACCCCCGACAAGTATATAGCGGAGCTTAGCAAGCTGAACATCAAGTACTCCGTTGAAACGGAACGCTCCAACGAAGCGGAGGACGGGTATGTATTCAAGTGCAGCGTTGAGATAGGCGACCTTGTGGACGTTGAAAACGGTCAGGAAGTAACGGTATACTGCGCCGAAAATTACCCGCCCACAGACGAGCCATCTGACGGAACGTCAGAGCCGTGGTACACCGGCGAGGGAATAGCAGTAACAGAAGAATACAATACACAGGAAGTTGAGGAAAACTAAGCATGGAGCTTGATTTAAGCGAGATCAGAAAGAACATAGACGCGATAGACGACCAGCTCCTGGAGCTTTTCAAGCAGAGAATGGGGCTGACCTGCCAGGTGGCGGAATACAAGGCAGCGCACAACATGGTGGTGTTCCAGAGCGAGCGCGAAAAGGCGATAATCCGCTCCGTGCGCGACCGTTCCCCCGAGGAGCTGAAAAGCTCCGCAGAATTCCTGTTCACCAATATCATGGATATATCCAAATGCCGCCAGAACAACGCGATAACCCCCGCGGTGAGCATTCCGCATGAAACGCAGATAAAGCGCTCCCCGGAGGTAGCGGTCCAGGGCATCGAGGGAGCCTACGGCCACGCGGCGGCGCAGAAGCTGTTCCCAGACGGCCGCATGAACTTCCGCGCAAGCTTCGCGGAGGTATTCGAGGCGGTCGAAAGCGGCAGCGCCGACTACGGCGTTATCCCGGTCGAAAACAGCACCGCCGGCGAAGTCACCGTCAACATGGAGCTGCTCGAAAAGCACCATGTATTCGTAAACCGCACCGTTACCGTGCCCTGCACCCACGTTCTCGCCGCAAAGCACGGCGTAAGGGAGCAGGATATCCGCATACTGTTCGGTCACGAACAGGCGATACGCCAGTGCAGCGAGTACACCACCTCCCGCCCGGAACTGACCATCATTCCCTACGCAAACAACGCGATGGCGGCGCAGATGGTCGCAGAGAACCGCAGCAGCGAGCTGGGCTGCATCTGTTCCCGCGAGTGCGCGGAAATGCACGGGCTGGACATCGTGAACCCCGCGATAGCCGCCGACCCCAACAACGCGACAAGATTCTTCTGCATTTCAAAGGAAACCGAGGTCTACGACGGAGCGGACACTATCGCGGTATCCGTTTCCCTGCCGCACATCTCCGGTTCTCTTTACAGAATGCTGACAAAATTCGCGGTCAACGAGCTTGACCTCACCAAGATACAGAGCAAGCCGCTCCCGCTGGAATTCCGCACCGAGGAGAACGAATTCATGTTCTACCTTGAGTTCTCCGGAAATATCGGTCAGCCGGTGGTGCTCCGCCTGCTGAACAACTTCCAGACGGAATACAGCTACTTCCGCTTCCACGGAAATTTCCTCGCGGTGAACTGACATGCCGAAGTTCTCCGCTGTGATACTCGCAGGAGGAAGCGCCTCCCGCATGAACGGGATAAACAAACAGCTCGCTCCGCTGGACGGGATACCGGTAGTGGTGCGCAGCGCACTGGCATTCGAACGCTCGGAGCAGGTCGCGGAAATTATCCTGGTAGTCCCCGCCGGGGAAGAAGAACGCTACACAGCGCTGTGCAGCCGGTACGGGATAACCAGGCTGAAAACCGCAGTCTGCGGCGGCGCAACGCGTTTTCTTTCAGTGAAGAACGCCCTTGCGCAGGTGTCCGCTGACTGCACGCACATTGCGATACACGACGGAGCGCGTCCGCTGATAGCCACCGAGGATATCGACCGCGTACTGAACGACGCTGCGGAATACGGCGCCGCGATAGCCGCCGCCCCGGTGACGGACACGATAAAGCAGACCAGCGGCGGAGTGATAACCTCCACGCCGGACCGCAGCGCGCTCTACGCCGCGCAGACTCCGCAGGCGTTCCTGAAGCCGCTGTACCTTTCCTGTGTGGAAAGGCTCGGCAGCCGCGCCGACGAGCTTACCGACGACAGCGCCCTGCTGGAACTCTGCGGCGAGCCGGTGCACATCACTCCGGTGACCGCCTGCAACATGAAAGTGACCCGTCCGCAGGACCTGGCAATAGCCGAAGCAGTTTTACGGAGGTAATTATGTTCAACATTCTGGTGGTAGACGACCAGGCACATATACGCCGCCTGTATGAATACACGCTTGAGAAGAACGGCTATCAGCCCTACACCGCCGGCGACGGCGCTCAGGCGCTGAAACTGATGGAAACCACCCACATCGACCTTGTCATACTCGACCTGATGATGCCCACGATGGACGGCTATACGTTCCTGAAAACCATGCGCGACAGCGGTAACAGCATTCCGGTGCTGATAATCACCGCCCGGGACAGCGCCGACGACGTCCGCAGGGCTTTCACCCTTGGTACGGACGACTTCATGGTCAAACCGGTAGACGACGTGGAGATGATACTGCGTATCCGGGCGCTGCTGCGCCGGGCGCGGATATCCGAGGAGCAGAAGATAACCGTAGGCTCCACAACGCTGATATACGATTCATTTACGCTGATACAGAACGGCACTGAAGTCCAGATGCCGAAAAAGGAATTCCAGATACTGTTCAAACTGCTGTCGTTCCCGAACAAGACCTTCACCCGCGCAAGCCTGATGGAGGAGTTCTGGGACATGGACAGCGAATCCGAGGCGCGAACCGTGGACGTCCATATAAACCGGCTGCGCGACCGCCTGAAGGACAACATGGATATCCAGATAGTGACCGTGCGCGGACTGGGCTATAAGGCGGTAAAGACCGCCGACAGGCAGGATACGCCATGAGCAGCATGAAAGAAAAGAAGCGGAAAACCTCATACCCGATAATAACCCGCCTGGGCGCGAAGCTAAGCCTGCTGATACTCATCATAACTGTCAGTGCGGACGTGCTGTCGTTTTCCGCCCGTATTTCGATAGACATGATAGTTTCCAACGGAAGCAGCGACACGGAAAACATCATCGCCTCCGTTGTCAGCAGTATTATTATAGGTACGCTGCTGTCGTTCATTGTCGGCGGACTTTTCCTGAAGCCTCTTGTCGAGCTGATAAGGGCGACGAAGAAGGTTTCCGAGGGGGACTACTCCGTGCAGGTGGACATGGGCTGGGCTGAAAAGCACACCGTCCGGGAGCTGTCCGACCTCATCAAGGTGTTCAACGAGATGACCCGGGAGCTGAACAACAATGCGATGTTCAACCAGGACTTCATTTCAAACTTCTCCCACGAATTCAAGACGCCGCTGGTGTCCATACGCGGATTCGCCCAGGAGCTGTATAACGGGAACCTCACCCCGGAGCAGCAAAAGGAATTCTCCAAGATAATCCTGGAGGAAACGGAATACCTCTCCGAGCTGTCCACCAACACGCTGCTGCTGACAAAGCTGGAAACCACGGATATCATCTCCAAGGAGGAATTCTCCCTGGACGAGCAGCTGCGCACCTGCATGCTGCGCCTGGAGCCGCACTGGTCGGAAAAGAACATCGACCTTTCCATGGAGCTGGACGACGTTAAATTCTACTGGAACGAGCAGATACTGGCGCACGTCTGGAACAACCTGTTCGACAACGCAGTGAAATTCACTCCGGAGGGCGGCAGCATATTCGTGAGCTGCCACCGCAGCGCGGGCGTGATAACGATACGCGTCCGGGACAGCGGGATAGGGATACCGCAGAGCGCGCTCCCGCATATATTCAAGAAATTCTACCAGGCGGACAGCTCCCACGCCACAAAGGGCAACGGGCTTGGGCTGCCCCTGGCGAAGAAGATAGTGGAGATGTGCGGCGGCAGGATAGGCGTACAGAGCGACCTCGGAAAGGGCACGGAATTCACCGTGATATTACCGGACGGGGGCAACCTTTTGGGAAAGAATAGCAGCCGGAGTGAACTGAACCTCGGCGGCGATGAATAAGGCGAACAAACAGGAGGGCAAAATGGAATTCATGAGTGAAAGAACGGCCTGCAACACGATATCCGAAACCATCGTGAAAGCGGGCGTGTCGCTGTTCAATGCAGTGAAGTACATCTATATGATAGCCGACAAGGATTTCTACAACATCAACATCAAGGATATCTTCAAGATAGCGCTGAACAACATCTCCGACACCACCTGCCTCTACAACACCGGCATAAAGCTGGACAAGGAGCGCTGCGCCGAGATGAATACCCCGGAGTACGAGCGCGTGCTGTCGCTGATGGTGTATTCCTTCGCGGTAAGACTGCCGGTGCTGAAAAACGTCAAGACCGCCGGCGGATATCTCAACGATAAGCAGATAAAGGCGATATACGACATGGTGATATCCAAGGGCGCGGGAAACTACGACAACGTTATCGCAGACGACTTCGAGGAGATACGCCGCATGGTGAAATCTGGAAAGCCTGTCCCCGCCTACGACGCGGAATGGTACAAGGGATACATCTACACCTACGTCCCGACGCTTGCCGCGATAACCAACAAGAACGTGTTCCTTCTCGGGAGCGCGGATATACTCTTCACGCTGTTCTATTCCTGCCTTGAGGAGGAACTCGTCCGGCTGCTGAATTCCCTCGCCGCCCAGGCTTAATATTCCGTTTTTCAGCATATACTTACCTGAAAGAGAGGTACAGCTTATGCCGAACGAACAGACTCAACAGAATCAGCAGACCCATAACGACAACCAGCAGACAAAAACAGAACGCAGCAGCGTAAATAAATTCGCCTACATGGCGGCGGAAACTCCCGCCCTGCGCGGAGAGCTGCGCGGCAGCTCCGACCACCCTGCCGCAGAGGGCAGCATATTCGCCTACTGGCTGGACGGCGCTCTTTACATTCAGGCTGAATTCGTGGGGCTTCCGCCGGACAGGATATTCGGATTCCATATCCACAACGGGATAGTATGCGGCTCACCGGACGCCTCCGACGGCAATGAGGCTTTAAAGGACGCAGGCTCACATCTTAGCCTCTGCCCGGACGGCACCTGGTGCGGCAGACACCCCTACCACGCCGGCGACCTCCCGCCGATATTCTCGGATTCCGAGGGCTACGCCGCTATGGAGGTCTACATCGGTAAGGCGCAGATATCGGATTATTCCGGCAAGCCCATCGTGCTGCATTCAATGCCCGACGACTTTGAAACCCAGCCCTCCGGCAATTCCGGAATACGGATAGCCTGCGGGATATTCGCAGAAGTACTGTAATTAAATCAGGGAACCTTAAAAACCGGTTTGAAAAGGGAAAATGGG
>CAKSHG010000084.1 GCA_934456315.1 uncultured Oscillospiraceae bacterium
AATGCCGCAGTGATTAGCTGCGGCATTACAGCTTGTCGAAAAAATAACTTTCCTAGGCTGTTGAGAAAGGTACAGATGCTAGGAAACGCCATTTCGGCTAGGCTTTTTGCCTGCGGAAATGGCGTTGACGACGCAGATGTGCATTTATCGACAGCCTAAAATGCCGCAGCGACTAGCTGCGGCATTGTTTATGCGGGTCAGGTCCCGATACCTGTTCCCGCGCGGTTCATGTCAGGCTTCCGTGGAAACGGTTTATGACAGATACCATTGCAAATAGGTCAGGAGGCAGATCGGTCAGGCTTACAGCCGCCGGTCTTTTGTTAAGAGGATTTTCCGCCGTGCCTGCGGCTTTGTCAGCCGCAAGCGCGTCAGGGGTGAGCGACTCTTCATCTCTGAAAATCCGCCCGGTATACCCCGTTGTCATCAGGACTTCTTCATCTTGAAGGAGAGGCAGTCTGTGCACTGACATACAGTGGGGTCAGCTTCGTGTGTGCCGACTTCGATCTTGTCGAGGGAGCAGTAATCCTCGCAGCAGCAGTGGTGCTCGCAGTTGTGGATAGTACAGCCGATGTGCTTGTTTGCAAATTCAGTTCCCATATTTAACGCTTCCTTTCAGAATACAAAATAACTGCGGCTTTCGGGACAAATCTTCTTCCCATCAACCGCAGTTATATTATCTGCATTTGTACCTGCTATATTCAGCAGGAAAAATTTACAATCAAAGAAGCTTCAGGACATCGTCCAGCGTTTCGCAGACATAGTCCGCGCCGTACTCCGCGAATTCCTCGCGGCTGCCGAATCCTACCAGGACTGCCGCGCACTTTATCCCTGCCTCGTGCGCGCCCACGATATCGTGCATTCTGTCGCCCACCATCAGGCATTCCTCCGGCTTTGCGCCGGTGTTCTCCAGAACATACTGTATAACGGCAAGCTTGCTTGAGCGGGAGCTGTCAAAACTAGCCGCCCCGATGAAATCGAAATACTTATCGATCCCGAATTTCTTCAGGATACGCACGCTGAAGCTATCCGGCTTTGACGTCGCAAGGCAGACCCGTTTCCCGCGCTTTTTGAGTTCCGTCAGGAACTCCACCGTGCCCGGGATAAGCTCGTTTTCGAACAGCCCAGTTTCTCCGTAGTACTCGCGGTAGAGCCGTACCGCCTCCTGCGCCTGCTCCTCCGGCATTCCGCGCCGGGTGAACTCCACGATGAGCGGAGGTCCGATGAAGCTTCGCAGGCTCTCCCGCGGCGGGACCTCCAGCCCCAGGTGCTTATAAGCGTACATTACGCCGTTCGTTATCCCCATGTAGGGGTTGGTTATCGTGCCGTCAAGGTCTAGTAGTACAGTACTGAATGTCATTACTTGTGTTCCTTTTTGTCTTTCTCGATGAGCTTGCGGATAGCGCCGACTGCGCATTTTATAGCGCGCTCACTGGATTCGCAGCGCTTGTCCGGAAGTCCCGCGTTGGTGCGCTCAACGTTCCACAGAGCGGTCAGCACCGCGCCGGCGCGCGCTCCTCGTAGCAGCGCTACGGAGAATATCGCGGCGGCCTCCATCTCGGAGGTCAGGCAGCCGCACTTGAGGTAACCCGCCCAGGCGTCGGAAAGCTTGTCGGGTACTGCGGTGTTCCTCGGGTCTATCTCGCCGTAGAAATTGTCCTTGGAGTGCACCACGCCGACATGCGCGCGGTTTCCGTCCTCGTTGGTAGAAAGTTCGTCGCCTGCGGCTTTCAGAGCGCACACAACGTCAAAATCCGCGACCGCCGGGTAATTGTCAGGAATGTACTCGTGGCTGGTGCCCTCGCTGCGGATAGCCGCATTCGCGATGATAAGGTCGCCGCCGGACACCTTCAGGTCGATACCGCCGCTTGTTCCTACGCGAATGAACGTATCCGCGCCGCTCATGATTAGCTCCTCCACCGCGATAGCCGCGGAGGGTCCGCCGATTCCGGTGGAGCACACGCTGACCTTCTCGCCGTCAAGGTAACCGGTGTACACGGTGTACTCGCGGTTGCTCGCGATGAGCTTTGCGCCGTCGAGCTTCTCTGCTATCTTCGGGACGCGTCCCGGGTCGCCGGGAAGTATCACATACCTGCCGACGTCGCCCTTTTTAGTCTTAAGGTGAAAACAAACCTCTCCGGATACAATGCTTTCCATAATGTGCTCCTTTCAGTCATCAGTTGTCGTCGTCCTCGTTGGAAAGTATCGACGGGGCTTTTTCGCGCGCCTTTATCGCCTGCTTCTCCGCCCACTTCGGGATATTGATGAGCATTGCTATCGCCACTGCAAGTATCGTGAGGATTATCGCAGGCATGTAGAGCATGGTCGGACCAACGCTAAGCTCCGGGTCCTGCGCTCCGGTAACGAACAGATAGTAGGTCACGAGCGAACCTACAGACGCAGCACAGTCGATTATCGCCGCAATACGGGAATGTCCCAGCATGATGACGAATGTTCCGATAATGTAGATTATCGACGTCACCAGCCAGGTAACGATAGCCGGATTCTCGGTGACGGCGGGGTCGTACTCGCCTATCCAAATGCATATCGGACCTAAAATGCCAAAGCACAGACAGAGTATAGTCGTGCCGATCAGCATGAGGACTTTCAGCAGGATAACTATGACCTTAGCCGCGCCCTCCCCCTGGTCGGGAACAAAGAACATGAATCCGCTGTCCTGATTCTTCCTGGATTTCTTCTTACTGCTCATATCACTTTATGACCTTTCCGCCGCGGTCCTGCTTCTTTATCTTCATGGGAGCCTCCTCGCCGCCGCGGTCCTCGAAGAGAACTTCATCGTCGTCATCGTCGTAGTCCGGCAGCTCGGGGTTGCGCAGACCCTGCTGCTCGTAGAACGGATTGATGATGAACTTCTGAATTGCCGGATAGCTTGTGAACATCGCGAGGAACGACAGCCACGCAAGAGGCAGCAGCGGCAGCATTATCAGCATCGGAATGAAGAACATTCCAAGCAGCGCGATGTACACCAGGAAAGCCGCAAGGCTCACCAGATTGCCCTTGATATTCAGGAACGCCAGTATCAGCGAATTCTTGATTATCTGCGGGAGCCTGAGGTTCAGAGCAACTATCTGCGGGAATATGTAGAAATTCATCAGCAGAATGACTATCTCAACTGCCATTACCATCGCATAATAGAGCCAGTAGGGCTTGTCGGTGTTGTTCATATTCGCGGTGAAGAAAAAGAAACTGAACACCGCCATCACGATGAACCAGATATCCAGCAGACCGATAAAGAACGACTGCTTGAAATTCTTCTTGAACGCCTGCCAGAAATCGTGGAAGATGAACTGCGGCTTTTCAAGGTAGATGTTGCGCATGAGCGAAGTCATAGCCGCAGTCGCCGGACCGAATGTCACTACCGGCAGACAGAACAGAACGTATATCAGGTTGATTTTGAAGAACGTCCAGAACTTATTTGCGAACATCTCCCAGAACCGGAAAAACGGCTTTTTCTGCTTGCCCCGCTTTGCTACGCCGGAGCCGGCTTCGTTGTTGTTGTAAAATAGACCCATGATTATCCTTTCCTGCTGTTTATTTCAGCGGACTTCCCCGCCGTATCAGAACAGAGCGTACTGAAAGATTATACCGAGCACCATAGCCACTGCAAGTATTATCGCGACTACCCGGAATATCCTCATCAGACGTCTGCGCTTTTTCTCGTCCATTTCTATCCCTCCGCTATGTTATGCCGACGGCACCGCGCGGTACTGTCCGTAATCCTGAAGCTCGTACACGCTGCCCTCCGGAATATCCGGCACGGCTACCTGCGCCAGTATGTCGCCGTCCTTGTTGGAAAGTATCAGCGTTTCGCCCTTTTTCAGGCTGAAACTCGACTGTATCTGCCGCAGCGCTTCCTCGGTCTTGTTGTTGTCGGTCACTATCAGCAGCTCGCCGTATGCGGGTATGCTCTGCGCCGGTATCTCCCAGCGGCGGAGCTCCTCCGGCTTGTCGGTAAGGTACAGCCCTGACGTGGATACAGCCTCGCTGTTTGGATTGCAGAGCACTATGTAGCCCGCCTTTTTCGCGGTGCATATCGTTTTTATCTGCAGCGGCGCGCCGGTCGTTTCGCTCTGCTTTGTGTTCAGCTTGGCGATTATCCTGCCGTCCGTGCCCGCTGTCCGGGCGTTCAGCTCCACCTCCGGTGTGTCGTAGGTCACGCCGTTTATCTCCCAGCTTACGAATTCCCAGCCGTCCGCGACCTCCGCTTTCAGCGGCACGGTGCACTTGCAGTTGTACTTCGCAGTTAATATGCCCCTGCCGTTTTTCTTCTGGGTGCTTAGTGTTGTTACTGCGCCCTTTGCGCCGGTGACGGATACGGTGTAGGTGTTTTCCTCCCACTCGAACAGCCTGTACATGTTGCGGAACACAATGTACTCCCTGATATCTGCGAAATCCCGTATCTGCTGGCGGCTGTTCGCGAAGGTTTCCCGGTTCGCCCATTCGGAGGTTATACCCTTGTCAAGCGCGTAGAACTGCTCATTGTCGCTCATCGCGCACAGCTCGTCCAGCGTTTCAAGTATGTGGTTCTTCTCAAATGCGTTCGCCGTGAGGTCTGACATCGTTGCGGCGAACTTCGCACGCATGTCGTCCCGGGCAAGCAGCGCTATCAGCGCCTTGCTCTCGCCGCTCATGTGTGAGCCCTTCAGGAGGTCGCGCAGCGTATCCGCGTTGGCGCGGTCGCCGTAAAGGCTCCAGGCGTACTCCGCGTCGAAGAACATGAACCGCCAGCGCCCGTCCTGGAATTCCGAGGTTATCTCCTCTCCCTCCGACGGATAGTAGCGGAAAGCCTTGTAGTTGTTCCCCGGCCAGTCCTTGTTCGCAATGAACACCTGCATGCAGTAGTACTGCATGAGATTGTCGATGTCCACCAGCTCGCAGAACTCCGCGAAGGTATTGTCGTCCGTGAGGTCGCGGTCGTAGTAGGCGTAGAGCTTGTTGTAATCCTCGAGCGCACGCTCGCTGCCCTCGTCTGCGTCCTCGGTATTGCTGACTATCTCGTAATTATCCTTGTTCCCGCCGAAGTAGGTCGCGAGGTAGTCCTCGTTGTAGTTTTCGTGCACCCAGGAATAGCCGTAGTACTCGCCGTTGAGGAACACCGCCGCCGGAGTGCAGTGCTGCGTCACCGGGTAGCCGTAATCCTGCGCCAGCTTCTGGGAAAGCTCGTCGCGGACACCCGCAAACTCGCGGTCGTTGGCGCCGTTTCGCAGCACGATTCGGTCGAATTCGGTCACCGGAACGCCGTCGGCAGTCTGTGCGCCATCAAAGAACGCGTATTTGAACTTGCCGTTGTCCGGGTCGTAGCTTTTCCGCGCGATGAGCCTCAGCGACTTCTGGTCGGGCACTCTCGAGTACCCTCCTGACAGCCTTACGCCCGCAGCCTGGTCTATCACTTTGGTGCCGTCGCTCTCGAACACCTCGACATATATCGGGCGCTCCGCTTCCCTGCCGGACAGATAGTAGTTGCCCGGGGCGTTGTAGGGTATCTCCTCGCCGGGGTGCTCCTTTACATAGTCGTCGTACACCTTGCCCGGGACGGCAATGCCGTACTCGTAGTCGTAGAGATTGTATGGGTCGGTGCTAAGCACGAACACCAGCGTATTGCTGTCGAACCGCTCCGCGACGTCCTGACCGACGACGTAGCTCACCGTGTAAATGCCGCCCTCGGTGCCGTCGGACAGCACCGACATTGCCTTTACCGTAGACGCGCACACCTCCGGCGTGGCGTTTATCTCGATGGGCTGGGTGTACAGCTCGGATTTGCCCGGAACCGGGTCGGAGCCGTCGGTCGTGAAATATATCGTCCCGCTGTCCGCTGAAAGCTCCAGCGAGATGTTCTCGGAATAGAACCCGGAGGGCAGGGAGAATTTCACCTTTTCGCTCTGGACGGTGCTTCGCTCCGTTTCAGTGACGGACACCTCGCCGTCCTCTGCGACGTCGGCGTTGAGCTGCATCTCCCGCGGAGGGAACAGCGTGTACATCAGCGCCGCCGCTGCCCCCAGCAGAACAACTCCGCCGAGTATGATAAATCGCTTCATAATATTATCCGTTTCTGTTTTTTGTCATGAAAACCTGCGCCAGCGCCTGGTTGCGGTGCTGCGGGTATTCGCTTGTATCCTCGGGATAGAATCCGAACATCGGCTCATGATATGCGTGGTAGCTGTAGGATATGCCGTTTTCATTGCAGAAGTCCATTACGTCTGCGACCCAGCGTTCCCCGCCGAGGCCGTTTTTGAAGCTCTCCGCATCAGCTCCGAACTCGCCGAGATATATCGGGACGTTGTTCTCCTTTCCGAACCTGACTATATCAGACAGCTCCGCGAAAACGTAATCCCGTCCGCTTTCGTAGACATTTTCCGCAAGCATGAAGTCCGCGCGGATATCCGCGAAACCTCCGGAGGTCACCCCGGCAGTCCTCATGTGACCGCTCACCTTGTACCTGTACCCCTCCTGGAGCGCCAGGCTGCCGAATGTCAGCACATAATCGTCCTGACCTCCGGTGAGCTTCAGATATCCGCCGCTCATCGTCCAGCTTCCGGTGCCGTCGCTGCTCCAGGAGCTCTCCGGCTTCTGGCTTCCATCGGAAAAATCGTTGTACCAGACCACGCTGGAGGTACCGTCCGGAGCGTATTCGGTCACCGTCACATCATCGAACAGCGCTGAACCGCTCCCAAGTCTTGAGGAATGCAGCACTGGCGCAAAGAGGTTGTATTCGTCGCTCGCCGCAAAATAATCGCTCTCGAAATATGCGGAGTCGGAGGTCTGCCGTGCGCTCACGCAGCCCACCCAGTAATCGAGGAAATTGTCAGCGTAGCACGGTCTTGGGTATTCAACATTATCCCCCGCCGACTGGTGCGTGAATGTGAACGGCATGTAGAAATGCCCCTCGTAAACTGCATTGTCGTCGTCTATAGTGAACCACAGTTCGTCGGTCGAATACTTGTTCCAGAGGTTCTCTCCCGTGGACATGTCCTTTACTGCCGCGACATGCTCCACGAATACCATGTGATCACGGTCGTGCAGGCGTATCTCATCAGTGCAGCGCTGCATGAGCCGCTGACACTGCCCCACCGTTTCAGCCCGGGAGCCAAGCTCCGGTACCACCGGCTCGTTTATCAGCCCGTAACCCTGGATAGTCGGCTCGTCGGAGTACCTGCGGGCTATCTCGCCCCAGAGCTTGACGAGCCGCCGCTGATTCTCCGGCTCCGTCCACAGCGCGGTTCCATTGCCCTGCGACTGGTAACCGCCCTGCGGGTAGTGCATGTTCAGCACCAGTCCGATGTTGTATTTCTTAGCCCAGGCTATGCTCCGGTCGAGGTAGTCGAACCCCTCCTGCTTGTAGACATAGGGCTGCTCGTCGTCCTCGAACCAGCGGTAGTTCAGCAGGAACCTGACCGAATTGAACCCCAGCTCTGACATTTCCCTGAAGCTGTCCTCGTTGTGGTGAAGTCCGATATCCGCCAGAGTGCTCCCCCAGACGTTGTTGCCGAACCCCATTCCGCGGAGCACGGCGCTTTCGCCGGCGGGGCTGACGATACTGCTCCCCTCGGTATGAAAGAAGCTTTCCGGGCTGTTCTGCCCGGACTTCGCGCCGGTCAGCGCAATGACCACTGCGGCTACTCCGGCTATGAGCTGTCGGAACATTGCTGCCTCCTTTGAACGAATTGAACTGTTGCTAATGGGTCACGATATGCAGAATGCGGCGTCCTTTGCTGCCTCCTGCTCGAGCTTTTCATAGATATCCGGCAGGGCTTTCTTGAAGTTCAGCGGGCGGAATGTCTTTGCGTCAACGAACGCGTGGGCGCTGGTGCCCTCGGTGAGTATCTCCGGGCTGCCCTTCCTGCGGCATTCGTAGCGGAACTCCACCCTTGCCGGGGTGAATCTCGTGACGTAGGTGGTTATCTCAAGCGCGTCGTCGTAGCGCGAGGGCTGGCGATACTTGCAGGATATCCCGGTCACGGGTATCATCACGCCGCGGCGCTCCATCTCCGCGTAGCTGACGGCGGCGTTTTTGATGTAGTCGGTGCGCGCTACCTCGAACCACACCGGATAAACTGCGTGATGGGTAACTCCCATGCAGTCCGTTTCCGCGTAGCGCACGGTTATTTCAGTTACTGACGGCATATCAGAGCCTTTCCCGGCGGCTCTGAATAAGCCCCGCAAAGTATGCGAGAACGCAGTCCGGGACGAACTTTCCGAGCAGGATACCGGCTTTCATCACCGGCGACGGAACAATAGTCAGCTGACCCGCGAACATCTGCCTTACCGCGTACTCCGCAACGTACTCGCTGGACTGCGGCGGAACTGTGAAATCCACCCTTGCCTTATCCATGAACTCGGTCTGCACCGGTCCGGGGCACAGCATGGAAACCGAAACGTGGCTGTGCGCCGCGCGGAGCTCCTCGTGAACCGCCTGCGTCATGCGGACAACGTAAGCCTTGCTCGCGTAGTAGGACGAGAAATGCGGTCCCGGGAAGAATCCCGCGCTGCTCGCGGTATTAAGAATGTAGCCGTAGTCGCGCTTCCTGAAGTCCTGCAAGAACAGCTTGAACAGCGTGTGGAACGCCTTTACATTGACATCTATCTCGTCAAGCTCGCGGTCGAGGTCGGTTTCCGTGAGGTCGCCGAATACGCCGAATCCCGCATTGTTGACGAAAATATCGATGTTGTACTTCTTTACGCGGCGGTGAAGCTCCCGACACTGTGCAGTGTCGGAAATATCCGC
>CAKSHG010000085.1 GCA_934456315.1 uncultured Oscillospiraceae bacterium
GTGTACTTGCTTCCGGAATCGCTGGTGCCTGTAACGTAGGTGTAGTAGTCAGAATACAGGTCGTACAGCTTCTGGAGCGAAGAGTACGCGCTGGAAAGCTCGCTGCTGGAGGGCTTTGCGCTCTTTACCAGGCTGGAAACGCTGCTCTTTCCGCTGGAAAGGGTCTTATCCATGCCGGAGGTGAACTTGTTCTTGGTGAATCCGGCATCGACCGCATAAGAGGTAGCCTGGGAATAGAGGTGCAGCTTGCCTACCTCGGCGGAGATCGCTTCGAAAGCGTCAAGGATCTTGTCGCGCTGCTTATCCTCGGAGGTCACTGTTGATGAAGGCTTGGTGCTGACAACAGCCGCAGGAGCCTTTGAAGTCGTGGCAGGCTTGGGAGTAGTGGTCGTAACAGCGGGTTTTGTTGTCGCCGTGTTGGGTCTGGTGGTAGCGGAAGAAGCTGTTGTGTGGGAAGTTGTGGTGGTTTCAGGCTTGCTTTCGTTTTCCGATGTGGGTGCTTCAGCGGTTGCAGGTCCGGAGGTTTCTTCTGTTGCTGCGGACTCCGGCTGGCTTTCGGTGGTGACTACAGGGTTTACTATTTCAGGGACGCTGGTATCATCAGGGGCGTCGGCGTCGGATACATCGGATTCGTCAGCAATGGCGTTCTCGTCAGCTTCGACAGGAGTGCCCGATGTTGTGGGGGCTGTGGTGGGCGTAGAAGGCGTGCTCACCATATCCTCCGATTTGTTTGCAGTGGAGGTAGCCACGATAAGCGCTATCACGCCGACAACAACGACTGCTGCGCCGATGACCGTGGGTATCGGGATAACTCCGAAAAGCTTCACAGGCTGCTTCTCTTTCTTTGCTGCGGAGCCTGAAACCGTCTTTTTAAGCGGCTTTACGTTCCATTTGTTGGGGGATCCGCAGTTCTTGCAGACTGCTTCCTTTTCGTACATATCCTGACCGCAGTTGCGGCAGTAAATCAGTTTGCCAAGGTCGGCGTCGCCGGACTCGGGCGTTTCGGAAACGGGTTCCGGCTCTGGACGGCGCGGCTGAGTGAAGTCCGGTCCGGAGTAAGCAGTAGCTTCCGGCTCGGAGTAAGCGGGAGCTTCCGGTTCGGAGTAAGCGGGAGTTTCCGGCTCGGAGTAAGCAGGAGTTTCCGGCTCGGAGTAAGCAGGAGCTTCTGGCTCGGAGTAAGCGGGAGCTTCCGGTTCAGAGTAGGTGGGAGCCGGAGCGGTAACATCTATATTGATATCATCGTAATTCTGATCAAGCTGCACCGGGACGTCCGGTTCGGTCATCTCGCCGCCGTTTATCACCGGCAGACCGCTTTCGGAAAGGAACTGCGTTTCCGGCATTCCTGCTTCCATCGAGAAATCATCGACCCTGCGGGAAAGCGAGCCAAGGTCAGGCTCCTGCGGAACAGGCTCGGGCTCGGGTTCCGGCTCGGGAACGGGCGCGCTTATAGCGGGCATGTCGCTTGCGGTTGAGTTGAGATTGGCGAACTGCTGGTTCAGGGCTTCGATCTCGCTGTTGAGGTCGCCCCCGATACCGCCGATCCCACCCATTCCGTCCATTCCGCCGATATCGCCGGAATTATCGTTGTCATAGGTGATACCGCCGCCAAGACCGCTGTTGTTCACGAAGCTGTCTATCCGTGCGATGTCGCTGTCGGACATTCCGCCGAATTCCCCGCCGAGCGGGTCGGTATTTACCAGCGGAACATTCGAGGAGCCATTCACGTTCAGCTTCATTCCGCACTTTTCGCAGTGGTCGGTGGATTTCTGCATTCTCATGCCGCAGGTGGGGCAGAATACCAGGGTGCCCTCCTCGTTGCCGAGGGGCTGTATTCCGGGCATTTCTCCGCTCTGCTGATCGTCAGCGGGCTGTTCGTTTGCTTCTGCCTCGTTGTTTTCTTCCTCTTCTGCCTCAGGCGGAACAGGCGTGCCGCACTCCATGCAGAACTGATAGCCGCGGATAAGTTTCTTGCCGCAGTTTTCACAATACATTATGTAATCCTCCCAAGTGGATCGTAATACTCTCTGTAATCAAGCCTGGCGCAGACTATGAAAATAGAAATATCCAAATTAAGTATACTATACTGCATAAAAAAAGTCAACTTGCAAAATAGAATATTGTTAAAATGAAATAATCCGACCCCGGGCTTTTTGTGCATATTCATACCAAAAAATAGCACCCTGCCGGACATATCCGGCAGGGTGCTGAAATCGACGTTTATTAAAGTATCGTTGAGAAATACAGACCGGCAAACACTCCGGCTGCCGCCGCCATGATCCCCGCGACGATAAGGCATATCACAATATGCTTGCCCGTGTAATAGCGGCGCTCGGCTCCCGGCTTATCGCTGATGGAAGCCGGAACCACCATATCAAATGGGATCGCAGGCGCCGTGGGGGCTTCTGGCTTCGGCGCGGGCTGCTGGTCAGGGAGCTGTGCGCTGCTCTGCGGGATAACTCCCGGCGTAGGGAGGCTGAACGCCTGGGCACCAGCCGGATTTGCTGATTCAGCAGGTGCGGCGGGGACAGCAGGGACATCAGGCGCAGCCGTTTCAGCTGAGTCAGACGGAACGGTCTGGAGCACCTTTTCCGATTCGGCAGGCTGTGGAGCCGGAGTTTCTTCGGCGGCAGGCGCAGCGGGTTCCGGAGCAGCGTTAAGGCTCCGGGTGGATATCGAGCCGAATCCGGCTCCGCACCAGGTGCAGAACAGACTGGAATCTTCGTTTTTCTTGCCGCATTTTGGACAGAACATATGTATACTTCCTTTCGTCAATCATTCGTGACCAGCAGTCCGCCGCCGTTGCGGACGTAATCGAACAGATACTGCTGCGCGATGCCCTCTATGCCGAGGGTGCATTCCGGCAGACCCTCGGGGTAGAACTGTGCCATCAGCCGCTTTACCCACACGTCTTTCGGGAAAGCGTCCAGCTTGTGGAACGCGAACAGCAGCACGCAGTCCGCGACCTTATCGCCGACGCCGACGATGGCCTTGAGCTGCTCCCGTGCCTCGGCGAGGGGGAGCCTGTCGATCTCCGCGAAGTCCACCGCGCCGGAGTTCACCTTTTCCACCGCGTCGCATATGTAACGTGCGCGGAATCCCGCCCGGAGCGGCGCAAGGTCCTCCGGAGTTATCCCGGAGAGCTGCTGCGCGGTCGGGAATGCGTATCCGCTCCCGGCGGGAGTTCCGAAGTTCTCGCACAGCCTGCCGATTATCCCGGCGATACGCGGGATATTGTTGTTCTGGCTGATGATGAAGCTGATGAGCGTTTCGAACGGCTCCTGCCGGAGGATCCGTATTCCCGGCGAGAATTCGCAGGCTCTTTTCAGCGTTTCGTCAGCGGAAAGCGTATCAATGTAGCGGGAGTAATCCGTTCCAAGGTCGAAGTAGCTTTCCCAGAACGGGATATCCTGTTCGCTCACGCCGTGCAGCGTGACCTCGTCGCCGGACTGCGTTACGGTAAGGCTCCTGCCTCCGGCAATGCCGGAAAACGCGCCGTTTTCGTCCTCGCTCCAGCGGAAGCACTGACCGCACAGGAACGTCCTGCGGATATCGAAATTTTTATTTTGTATAGTATAATTCATAGAAATTTTCGTAAACCCCTTGATTATTTGTCTTAATTATAATACAATAGGAGTATAATTTCAAGAGTATCCGCTGTTTTTTCAGCGAGTTTTCATTTTTATCATAAGGGAACCTCTAAAACCCGGTTTGAAAAGGGAAAATGGGTAGAGTGCGCCGAATGCGATGAAAGCCGACGAAGTAAGGCTGTATGCCTTACGAGGAGGTTTGAAGAAGCAGTCGGTGTGCTATACACATTTTCTCTCAAACAAGGTTTTTAGAGGTGACCATAATAAAAGGAAAGGACAGTCAATGAGAGAGAGTATTCTTACCATACCGATAAACGAAGTGTTCGAGCCGCGGGAGGGCTGCCCCATCTGCGCAATGAGGAACACCGTGGAGCAGCACATCAGCGAATACATAATGGGCGCCGCGATGATGGAGCCGGACGTCCGCATGGAAACGAACCGCCTGGGATTCTGCCACACGCACTTCAACAGCCTGCTGAAGCAGAATAACCGCCTGTCGCTGGGTCTTATGCTGAATACTTACCTCGGAACGCTCCGCGGTGAGATATTCGAGAACAAGAGCATATTCTTCACCAAAGGCGCAAAGGCGAAGAAGTGCAGCGAGATAGAGAACACCTGCTTTGTATGCAGCAAGGTGGACTGGGGCGTTGAGCACATGCTGGAAACCGTGTTCACGATGTTCCGCGAGGACGCGAAATTCCGTAATCTCTATTCGACACAGAAGTACATCTGCATTCCGCATTACAACCTGATAATGTCACATGTGCCGTCGAAGCTGCCGAAGGCTGACCAGAAGGAATTCATCGCAGCCACAGATAAGCTTGTCGAGAATTACATCAAGGAGCTGAACAGCGACGTCAACGAATTCTGCAACAGCTTCGACTACCGGAACGCGGGCAAGCTCCACAGCGAGGACATGGAGCACGTCAGAAGCTCAATCGAGCGCGCGATAGAGTTCATAACCTCAAGAAAACCAGACGTAAAATAAAATTCGGAATTCTTAATTCGGAATTAAATCATTCCCACGAAGTGGGAATGATTTAAATAACCGCCGAAGGCGGCACCAAAATTCCGCATTCCGAATTCATAATTCCGAATTTAAAATAAGTGGGTGTTTAAATGGATATTTTAGCAATAGAGAGCAGCTGCGATGAAACCGCAGCCGCAGTAATACGCGACGGACGTCAGATAATCTCCTCCGTGGTAGCGACGCAGATAGAGGAGCACAAGCTCTACGGCGGCGTAGTGCCCGAGATAGCAAGCCGCCGACACTGCGAGAGCATTGTCGCGGTAGTTGACGAAGCGCTCCAGAAGGCGGGCATGAAAGCGCAGGACGTTGACGCGATAGCGGTCAGCTATGCGCCGGGGCTCATCGGTGCCCTGCTTGTCGGCGTGAACTTTGCCAAGGGGCTGGCGCTGTCGCTAGATAAGCCGCTTATCCCGGTGCACCATATCCGCGGACATATCGCGGCGAATTACCTGGCGCACCCGGAGCTTGAGCCTCCCTACCTCTGCCTGGTGGCGTCCGGTTCGCACAGCCACATTGTAAAGGTCAAGGACTGGACGGAGTTCGAAACCATAGGTCAGACCGTTGACGACGCGGCAGGCGAGGCATTCGACAAGGCTGCCCGCGCAATGGGGTATCCTTACCCGGGCGGAGTGCACATTGACAGGGCGGCGCAGACCGGCGACCGCAAAAAGTATCAGCTTCCGCACCCGCATACTGCGAATCTATATGATTTCAGCTTCTCCGGGCTTAAAACGGCGGTAATAAATCTCATACACAACGCCAGTCAGAAAGGCGAGGAGATCGACGTCAACAGCCTTGCGGCGTGCTTCCAGTATATCGTTGCGGATATCCTGACGCAGAAGTTCATCTCTGCGGCAAAGGAGGGTGGCTACAAGACTCTGGCGCTTGCCGGGGGAGTTGCGGCAAACTCCGGGCTGCGCAGCATGCTCCAGCAGCGCGCGGACTACAATCACATGAAGGTTTACTACCCTCCGCTGGAGCTGTGCGGCGACAACGCTGCGATGATAGGCTGCCAGGCGTACTATGAGTATCAGGCGGGTCACCTTGCGGGTTCTGACCTCAACGCTGTTGCGACTATGCGTCTAGACCGCGTTACATGGTAATACTATATAATAAAGGATAACTGGCATGAAGAACATAGTTTTAATAGGAATGCCCGGCTGCGGCAAGTCCACCATCGGGGTGCTGCTTGCAAAGGCGATGGGATTCCGCTTTATCGACACTGATATCACCATTCAGGACCGCACGGGAATGCTGCTTCAGCAGATAATCGACCAGAAGGGTCTGGACTGGTTCTGCATTGAGGAGGAGCGCGCAATAATGTCCGTTCAGGAGAACGGCGGCTGCGTTATCGCTACGGGCGGAAGCGCGGTCTATTCCCGCAGTGCTATGATGTACCTCAAGGAGCACGGCTACGTCTATTATCTCGAGCTTCCCGTCGAGCAGGTGGAAAAGCGGCTGCACAACATCAAGACCCGCGGCATAGCGATGCGTCCGGGGGACTCCATCGAGGACGTGTTCCGCAGACGGCGCGCGCTTTACGAGGAGTACGCGGATATCACAGTTGAATGCGCCGGGAAATCCATCGAGGATATAGTTGAGGAGATAGTAGGCGAGCATTCCCTCATCGCGGGGAAGTGACCTGACCCTTTGAAAGGAGCGGCAATGGAGGAAAACACGACAGGCATTCTCCCCGGAGGGGACATGTCGAAAATGCCCGGTTTCAAGAGCGTCTGCATGAAACTCGGCGTGATGATGATAATTATTTTTCTGTCCAGGGGGATTGAAACCGTATTGCTGTCGTCGGCGGTCGGACTGGGAATGTTCAACGGAATGAGCTTGAATGCAGCCTATCTGATCCAGACACTTGTTAGCTTCCTGTTTCTGTATATCATTCCGCTCAGCTGCGCCGCTGCGCTGCTAAAGCCGCGGGGATTGTGCCAGAAGGTCTACAGGAAACCGCAGTTTTTCGGGAACGCGATGATGCTGTTCCCGGCGTTCTATGGTCTGGCGCTGTTCGTGAACCTGCTCACAATGCTGGTTTCAAAGCTGTTCGAAAGCACCGACCTCTATAAGTCGTTCAACACTGTCAACGACCTCACGCCGGATAACCTGTTCTGCGCCGGAGTGCTGCTGTTCCAGCTTGTGATAATAGCTCCGCTGTTCGAGGAATTCTGGTTCCGCGGGGTAGTCATGGAATCGCTCAGACCCTACGGGAACGGGTTCGCTATATTTGTTTCGGCGATACTTTTCGGCATGACCCACGCGAATTTCAGCCAGTTCTTCTATGCGACGGTGCTTGGTATCTGCCTTGGCTACATCGCGGTGTCCACAAACTCTATCGTGACTACCACGATAATGCACGCGATGTTCAACGGGATTTCCGGGCTGCTGCTGTTTTTCCTGTCGTTCGACGAAGTCGGGGATTACATGATGGCAGCGGCAAACGGCGAGGAAGCAGAGCAGACTCCGCTGGTGATATGCTACCTGATATTCTGGTTCGCAGTGATAATGCTGATGATAGTCGGCGTGCTGATGGCGATAGCTAAGCTCCGTAAGATAAAGCGTTACAAGGTGCCGAAGATGTGGGACGTTCCGGCTCCGAAGCGCTGGGGAGTGTTCTTCAGCCGCGCGACCGTTATAATCGCGCTGGTCCTGGCTGCGGATACGTTCACGTTTCAGTTCGCTGCGCGGGGAGTTATCAGGCTGATAAAGCTTGTTGCCGGAGAATAGATATGTCGCCCCGGGAGTTATCCCGGGGCGGTTTTGTATATTATCGACAAACAGAGAGCGGCGCATTTTCAATAATTCACAATTTTTTTAGCAGTGAGCATTTACGGTTGACAGAAACTAAAACACGTGATACAATAAAAGAAAAGCAATAATTGTCAGCAGGAGGTGTTCTTATGAAAGTAGCAGCAACATACGTTTTTGACGCCCTGGTGAACATTATCGGTCAGTCGATACTGTTTTTGATAGGAATGTTCGTGTGGGTGAATCCGGTGAGCGAGATACTCTGGGTATTTGCCGCAGTGGGATTTGCGGCGTTTCTGGCATTCATGGAACGCGGTGCGGAGAAAAGGCGCGGCGCAGATTTCCGGCACTATCTGCTGTTTTCGGTGCTGCCGGTGAACATCATCGCGCTGATCGTCGCGGCGGTCACCGGCGTTATAGAATACAACCGCTGGATAACCAGCGTGCCCATCTATGTCTACAATCCATTTTATCCCATCTGGATAGCCGCCGGGACAGTTTTTATAACGCTCGCGTTTGTCGCAGTAAACCGACTTACCAGGCAGAAGGCGTGAGTCTTAATATGGTGATGGTGAATGTCAGACTGCGAACAGTTTTCGGGTTGGGAAATCTGACGGTACATGCGGTCCTTTTGTCGTGATAACGCTGATTTTCATCTTAGTGTACCTATGCATGGGGATCAGGGCGTGAATCGTGGCGCAACAAGATATTGTTAATTATTAGTCAAATTTTGCGTATGATGTGTCGGGAGCTTTGCTCCCGACTTTTTTGTGCAAAAGGGAGAGAAGTTTTCCACATTTTCAACGGTGAAAACTGTTGAAAGCATGGTTAAAACTGTTGAATGGTTGATTATTTCGACACATTTTTCAACTAAAACGTTGAAAAACCTGCTTATCCCGCATGAAAACTAGTCCGGTAAAGTTGAAAACCCTGTTGAAACCGTGGAAAACTAATTCTGGAAATTACCTTGTATTTTCCGCCTGGCAGTCAGAAAAATTTTCAGTATCCCCGGGAAAATCCGCGTTTACCCCTTGACAAAGCCACATTCTCATGATATAATATTAACGTTGCTGTAAAGCGTTTTTACCTGACACCTGAATGAAAGTGAGCAAGTTAGCATAAATGGAACGCAGCCTTGATTTTGTGATACTGCTGGATATCTACGGCGAGCTGCTGGCAAATTCCCAGCGCGAAGCCCTGGATATGCGGTACAACGCCGACCTTTCCCTCGCCGAGATAGCCGAGGAGATGGGCGGGGTCACAAGGCAGAGCGTGGTTTCCGCGATAAAAAAGGGCGAGCAGCGCCTGGAGGAGCTCGAGCAGAA
>CAKSHG010000086.1 GCA_934456315.1 uncultured Oscillospiraceae bacterium
CAACGAATGCGCCTCTTGTGCCGGAGCCGTCCTCGCGGGATACTACGGTGATATCGGTGTCAAGCTTGGAAGCTGTGCTGTCAGACGCGGTGCTGTCGGAAGCAGTGGATTCTGCTGCGGAGCTGTCTGCCTTGGAAGCGTCGGCAGCGGAGCTCTCGGAAGCTGTGCTGGAGTTATTGCCGGAGCAGCCTGCAAGTGCTGCTACCATAAGCAGAGCTGCTGCGCTTAATGTGATCTTTCTTGTTTTCATAATGTTGTTCTCCTTATTTACACTGCGGTTTCTTACCGCTTTATTGTGATCTTTCCTTGTCACAAGCATATTATATCAGGAGAATGTTAAATCCAAAAGTCGCCGTTTGTTAAATCTCTGTAAAACTTAACATTTCTTTTTTAGGCAGCAAAAAAGGGCTGACGTCAAAGTCAGCCCTCCTGCTTGCCGAAAAAATATCTGTCCCAGGCTGCCGAGAAAGTCAGCCCTCTAATCTAATTATTATCAGTTTATCGCCACGCCCCGGTAGAAATGCTTGGTGTAGTAGCCATTGGTGATATCCACTTCCTTGACCTTTGTTCCCGGCATAAGGCAGGCGATCATCTTGCCGTCGCCCTCGTAGATACCGCCGAATTCCGCAACGGTGCCGCTCTCGGAGAAGAACACAAGGTCGCCCTTGCGAAGCTCGTCATATCCTACCGCGGTACCCATCTCCGCCTGCTTGGAAACGCCGCGCGGGCAGGTGATATATCCGTTCTCCCGGAGGACGTAATAGATGAATCCGCTGTTGTCAAAGCCGTATTCCGGGCTTTCGCCGCCGTCCACGAAGTCAGTTCCGATAAGCGAGCTTGCAATGGAAACCACAAGGTCAGCCGTGGGAGATTCCGGGCGCTGCTCGGGTTCGGAGGTTTCCTCCGAATTTACGGGAGCTGTCTGCACCGGCTCCGGCTCGGTCTGCTCCGGCTCGGTGGCGGAGGTGGAGGAGCTTGTTTCCTCGGCGGTCTGCGAGGTTTCAGCCGTGGAGCCGCGCTCGTCGGAATGGTTATTCATGCTCACAGATATACAAATCGCAATGACAGCGCCGCACACCAGCGCAGCTATGCAGAACAGGATAATTTCATTTCTCTTGTTTCGCCTCAAATAAGGACACCGCCTTTCACGAAATATGTATAATAATGTCAGATACTGTCATAAGATGTTTCGCTGATTATATTATACAACATTTCCAACAGAAAATGCAATATCAAAACGGTTACAATATTCTTACAAAATGGTTACAGATACCCTGGACCTCCGGTCAGTCGAATCTGAACCAGTCGAAGTCGAATTTCGAACCCGGCATGAACACAAAGCTTACATCGTTTACCCCGGTCAGCTGCGGTATGTCGAACTGCTGCTCCCTGCCGCCGTCCTGGTGGAATTCAAGCAGCACCGTTTTCTGGGAGCCGCCCTCCGGAGTGTAACGCAGCTGCACCTGGTTCATCGGGTTTCCGGTAACGCCGCTGATGGTCAGCGAATCGGAACCAGCCTCGCCGAAATCCAGCCCATCGTAGTTTATTATAACGTTGTTGCCGATATCGACGACGCGTCTGCCGTCAATGCGGTAGTCGTCGCCGTAAACGCTGTCAGCCTCGCCGACCCAGTTGGTGTCGAACGCACGCTCGACCGGGATAAAGCTGAACCCGCCGAAAATAACACGGCTGTCGATAACCACGCTTATCGTGCGGACGCCTGTAAGACGCTCCGCAAGCGGGAAATCCTGCCCCGCAAAGCCGCACCAGTGACCGTTGTTGCCGAAATCCACGCGGCATATCAGCCTGCCGTCGTCGGGAGTACCCTCCCAGACCTCCACCGGCATGTCAAAGCATGTCCCGACGGACAGCGAGATCACCTCTGAACCGGTCTTTCCGAAGTCGATATCGCTGTAGGTCATGACGGTCCTGCCGTCGAAGTTGGAGAGCGCGCCGTCCTCGATGATGTTGGTGGGGACGTTGGAGCTGTCCAGCGTGCTCGCCGAAATAAAGCTGTAAGCGTCCCGGACCGCCGCGCCCAGGCCCTCCGCAGTGAACGGGATATCCGCGATGACCTGCGGGTGCTCCGCGCCATTGTAAACCATCGCCCGGACGAAGAACTCGCCGTCGCCCTTAGCCGTAACGACTGCGTTCCTGCCGCTGCCCTCGACCTGCGCGAGATTGCTCTCCACGCCGTTCCTGCGGACAACGCTCCAGCTTATATCGTCGTAGGTGCAGTTCTCCGGGAGCAGCTTCGCGCGTATCTCCGCCGAGCTGCGCTCCGGAGTAAGGCTGTTCACGCCGACCTCCGGGAGAAGCAGCCTTGCGGGGACTTCCCCGGTGTAAGCCCGGCATACCGCCGGGAAGCTGTTCTCCGTTACGACGCTCACGCCGCTCACTTCCCCGCAGCTTTCGGAGCAGAGCTTCAGCTCCGCCGGATCAAGCCCCTCGGAGTACGCACGGACGGTGATCTCGCCCGGCTCCAGGGTGCTCTCCACCATCGCGAGCAGCTTTCCGGAGAACAGCCTGCGGTTATCGCCCTTGTAGCTGTCGTAATCGGTGGAATCGCCGTTGTCCAGACCGACAAGCCTGCCCGCTCCGGAAACCTCCACGCGGATAAGGTTCCTTGCGTTGCCCACGGGAACGCCGTTCCTGTCCGAAACGGATATCTCGACGAACGCGATATCCCTGCCGTCGGAAAGCAGCGTTTCCTTATCGGAGGTCAGCACGACCGCCGCCGGGTCGGACGGAGTGTGCAGCACCTCGGAGCATTCCGAACCGTCCGCAAAATGCCCTACTACGCGAAGGACTCCCGGCTCGAACGGCACCTTGAAATGAGCGCGCATATCCTGGCTGGTTTCCAGCTCCATAACGTGGCTGCCGATGGACTTTCCGTTGAGGAAAAGCTCCACGTCGTGAGCGTTGGAGTATATCAGCACGTCTATCTCCTGCCCGGGGACGAAATCCCAGCAGGACGGCACGATGTGCAGCACCTTTTTCTGCTCCGGGCTTACCCACACGCTCTGATAGAAATAGTAGATGTCCTTCGGGAATCCCGCCGTGTCGACTATGCCGAAGTAGCTGTTCTTGGTGTTGTAGGGAGTAGGCTCGCCGATGTAGTCAAAGCCAGTCCAGATGAACTGTCCGCAGCAGTAGGGGCAGTCCCTGTCGAGCCGCCAGGATCTCATCGCGGAGCTTCCCCAGCCGACAACGCTGTTGTCCAGCGACGAGCACTGATAGTCCTCTCCGGTGAGCAGCGGAAGCTCCGCCGGGAATCTGTATATCCCACGGGAGCGCACTGCCGAAGCGGTTTCGCTGCCGTATATCACCCAGTCGGGGTGCTTCCTGTGGTGCTCGGCGTAGAGGTACTCGGAGTAGTTGTAGCCCGCCAGCTTCACTACGTCAGAGCATTTCTGCGCGTTCTCGTCGCCCATGTAATTCGAGCCGATGGTGGGCGCAGCGTTGCCCTTGGGGTCGTATTTCAGGACGTATCCGTACAGTCGCTTCGTGATATCAAGACCGTGCGGGTCGATGGTATCGTTTATCTCGTTGCCTATGCTCCACATTATAATAGAGGGGTGGTTGCGGTCGCGCTCTACCCAGCTCTTTACATCGCGCTCGGCGTGCTCGATAAAGAAACGATGGTTGTCGAACTCGGTCTTGGGCTTTTCCCACATGTCGAAAGCCTCGCTGTCCACCAGCAGACCCATTTCATCGCACAGCTGTACCAGCTGACGAGCTGGCATATTGTGCGAAGTGCGGATAGCGTTAACGCCCATCTCTTTCATGATTCGGAGCTGACGGGTCAGAGCCGCTTCGTTCATCGCAGCGCCCAGCGCACCGAGGTCGTGGTGCATGCACACTCCGTGCAGCTTGAGCTGCTCTCCGTTGAGCAGGAATCCCCGGTCGGGGTCGAATTCTGCGGTGCGGTAGCCGAAGGTTTCGTTCACGCAGTCGAGCAGCTCCGTTCCGCTGTACAGGCTGATCTTCAGTGTGTACAGCTCCGGGTCGTCGACGCTCCACAGCTCCGGGGATGTGCTGTTAAAGGAGGCGGTGAAATTCTCGTGACCGCCGCCGAAATGCGACTCCAGACCATATCCGCCCATGCTCGCGCCGGATGGGTCGAACACCTCCAGCAGCATGCGGATATCAGCAGCCTCGCCGACTACGTCGGTTTCCACCTCGGTAGTCCAGCCGCCCTCCGGCTTCGGCTCGGAGTGGACATACACGCCGTTGGTCCTGATGTAGGTCAGCGGGCGCAGCTTCAGCATTACGTCGCGGAAGATACCCGCGCCGGAATACCAGCGGGTATTCGGCGAGCGGTGGCACACCCTGACGAGCAGCTCGTTTTCGCCCTCGCGGAGGAATTCAGTTATATCGTGCTCGAACGCGGAATAGCCGTAGGTCCAGGAGCCTGCCTCCCTGCCGTTGACGAACAGGGTGGAGTCCATGTAAACGCCGTCGAAATTCAGCAGCACCCTGCCGGACAGCATTTCAGCCGTGCATTTCAGCGTGCGCCCGTACCAGCCCTCGCCGGTTTCGTAGAGCTTCGAGGTGTCGTTTATCAGCCAGTCGTGGGGAAGCTCCACGTCGTACCAGTGCTTGCTTGCAAGCGCGGAAAGCTCCGTGCCGATATCTGTCAGGCAGAACTTCCAGCCGTCGTTGAACAGGATATTCTTAGCGGTCATCATTTTTCCTCCGTTAATATGCGTAATGTTTCCATGTAGCTTTTTTCAACATCTTCAAATGGTCTGAACTCAAATACCGGCTGCGAAACGATCTCCGGGACGCTGTCGTAGAGCGGATATCCGCTTAGCGCCAGGAATTCGTGGTACAGCATGGCATCGTCTATTTCAGACACGCTCTGCATTACCCCGGGATCGTCCGGGTCGATCCCGAACCTCCGGTAGATGGTATCCTGGAGCCTTTTCTCGATAACAAGGTACTCCGGGAGATTGTGCTTCACCGGGCGGGTGATATCCGAAATGAACGCCTCGCTTGCGTCGTGCAGCAGGCAGGCGAGCCTGACCTCCCGGGAAAGCCCCCGGGCGCACGCCTCGTCGAAACACGCAAGGCAGTGCTGCCCCACGGAATAGAAGCAGCGGAAATGCCCGTTCGCCCTGCACAGCAGCGACAGCGCATGAGCTATGTCCTGCGGCTGGATATCCTCCGGCCTGGGGTCGAGCGGCGAGAAGAAAATGCCGCTCCAGGTGCGGATATTGTTCTTGTCAGTCATCGTATTCTCCGTAAAACGTTTACATTTTCAGTTGAGAAAAAACCGCTCCGCACTGCTGCAAAGCGGTATATAGCTATTATCTCACATCGGGACTATCTGGATAGCGTCGTCGATGACGCACGCCTTGGAGCGCGTGTAGACCTCGGTAACGTCCAGCGACAGGTAATTTATGCAGAACTTGCTCCCCGGGAAGATGGTGCCCGTGACCTTTGCGCACAGGTCGTCCCGGTGCTTGAGGTCGGATTCCAGCTGGGCTATGTACTCCTCAAGCTCCTTGCGCTTGACGGAATAGAAAACCTTGTTCTGCGTTTCGGTTTTCATCTGCTTGGACTGGACGTCGGTCAGGCGTCCGCCCTGGCGCTTCTTGCGCATTTTAAGGAAGTCGACGTTTTTGGAAGCCTGCTCGTAGATCGTTACGACCGTTTTCAGCTCGTCCTCCGCCGCGCGCTTTCTGGCGCAGGTGACCGAGCCGTCGCCGATATTGATCTCGGTAGCAGTGTATTTTTCCGAGCCTATAATGCCGGCGGTTATATCCTTCATGCAGGTTATCGAGCCTCCGGTGATGACTCCGGTCTTGCCCTTGGCTGTAAGCTCACCGTAGCAGAACACCGTACAGAACGCGAACTGCGCGGATTCAACGCAGCCGTCCGCCTTGATGTCGGAGTTCTCGCAGAAGCCTATCTTGGCGTTGCCGTCGCACTTTATCCGGGAGTTTATCGCGCCGCCGTTTATCGTGAGGTCGCCGCCGCAGATGATGTCGGCGTTGAACACGGTGCCCTCTATCTTAAGGGACTTCCCCGCCTTGACCGAGAATCCCTCCATGACGTTGCCCTTGATGTAAACGTCGCCGAAGAAGTCGATATTTCCCACCGAGATGTCCAGGTCGGACTTCACGGTGACCGTGTCCTCGACGTTGAAGCAGCCGGTGCCGTACATGATGTGCCCGTCGCAGGCGGAAACGATGTTCTTCCCGTCGGCGGTCATCAGCGTGTTCTTTCCGACTGTGATGTTCGGCATTTTGCCGGGCTCCGGCATGATAGCCCTGCCGAAGATGTTGACCCCCGGCTCGCCCGGGGTAGGCTGCTTGATATCCGCGATGATATCGCCCTTTCTGATGGGCACGATAAGATTCAGCTCGCGGAAATCCGCAACGCCGAATTCATCGTGCTGCGGCTTCGGTACGCGCTTTTTCTCGTATCTGAAGCTTATCGAGCCGTTCTCGCCGCGCCTGGGCGGGATAGCCCGGGCAATGCATATCGGAGTTTCGTAAACGCCGCTCTCCACCATGTCCTTGATGTCGAGGTCGTCGATACCGGTGTTGATCCCCTTTTTCGCGAGCTGCGTCATCACCAGCGCCGAAGTGACCGGTCTGCCGCCGTTCAGCGCTTTGTGAAGTATCATGTTCGCGGTCATGCCCTCCGGATCGAAGGTTATCTCCACTGCGCCGTCTACCGGCTCTTTCTTCATCTGCGGAGCCTTCGGCTCATCAGTATCTGTTTTGAGTTCCTCGGCTCCGGGCGCATTCATGCGCATTTTGCTGTCATTCTGGCGGTATTCCTCCAATGCATTGTTTATCTTGTCTGCATAGTTGTCATCAAACGCCATGATCTCACCGCCATTCCGAATATTTCCATTAAAAATATGAACGTAACTATAAAATTATTATATCATACTTATCCCTAAACTTCAATACCTACGGCGAAAAAATTTAGCTGAACTGCATAAATCCCGCGGTATAAGTCAACTGATTTTCCACAAAGTGACAATGTGCAGACCCCTCCTGACCGCAATAATAACATATTAAAAAGAAGCAGCCGCTGAAGAAGCAGCCGCTGACGTCCTGTGATTGTTCTGGTTTTGTGCATTTGCAACAAAAACTTTTGCCGTGATATGTTCACTAAGGACAAAGCCTATAAATTTTATATGAATTCTAAAAAACCTATTGACAAAGTGGGAATTGTCTGTTATAATCTTCACATAAAGCCTATAGGAACGATAGGTAAAAGAGGAGGCGGAAATCATGAACGCAATATTCACAAAGCTGCTCCGCAGGAATTTCCGCTTCGGACGAATGCCACAGGCAGCGCCGCACAACTGACAACAGGTCATGCGTAAGTATCATGCGGCGCTGCCAGACTTCCGGACGGACTGACGCGATTCAGTCCGGGAGCGCAAGAGTTCACGATGAAGTGAGGTAAAAGCATGATACGTCTGGAGCACATAACCAAGACCTACGTCAACGCCGGCAGGAAATTCAATGCGGCGGACGACGTGAGCCTTGAGATAAAAAAGGGCGAGATATTCGGGATAATCGGCTTCTCCGGCGCGGGCAAATCCACGCTGGTGCGCTGCATAAACCTGCTTGAGCGCCCTGACAAAGGCAAGGTATTTATAAACGACAAGGACATCACCGCCCTGCGCGGTGCGGAACTCCGCAGACAGCGCAAGGAAATAGGAATGATATTCCAGCACTTCAATCTGTTCGCTTCGCGGACGGTATTGCAGAACGTTATTTTCCCGATACGCTACAGCGGGCTTCCCGCAGCACAGCGCAGGAAAAAGGCGATGGAGCTGCTGGAGCTTGTCGGCATTGCCGACAAGGCGGGCGCCTACCCCTCGGAGCTTTCCGGCGGACAGAAACAGCGCGCGGCTATCGCAAGAGCACTCGCAAGCGACCCGGAGATACTCCTCTGCGACGAGGCCACATCGGCGCTCGACCCGCAGACGACCGAATCCATACTGAAGCTTCTCAAGTCCCTCAACGCAAAGCTGGGACTGACGATAGTGCTCATCACCCACCAGATGAACGTGGTCAAGGAGATATGCGACCGCACTGCCGTAATGGAAAACGGCAGGGTCGTGGAACAGGGCGACGTGTTCGAGATATTCGCGAACCCGCAGCAGTCCGTGACGCGTTCCTTTGTGGATACGACCTCATGTCTTAGCGGTATCAACACGCTCATCGAGGAAAAATCCCCGCTGGTACAGCTCAAGCCGGGTCAGAAGATCCTGCGGTTCAAGTACCTCGAGCGCAGCGCCTGCGAAGCGCTCGTATCGACGATATCCCGCAAGTTCAGCATCGACCTCAACATCGTGTTCGGAAGCATCGAGATAATCGGCGACAACCCCATCGGCGGGCTGGTCGTTATCGCGGACGGAAACGAGAACGATATCCGCGATGCAGTGAAATACCTGTGCGATATCAATGTCGGAGTGGAGGTGATCCTCAGTGCGTGAGTTCTTTGAAAGCATCATGCCGAACGTTATCCCGAAGCTCCCGGCGCTGTGGAACGCTACGCTCGAAACACTGGCGATGACCGGCATTTCCGCGCTGTATATCCTGGTGATCGGAATGACGCTGGGTATCCTGCTCACCGTGACAAAAAAGGGCGGTCTGCTTGAAAACGCAGTAGTTTACCGGATACTGGACATCGTTATCAACCTGCTCCGTTCAGTGCC
>CAKSHG010000087.1 GCA_934456315.1 uncultured Oscillospiraceae bacterium
CCCGTGCGCGGGAGCACGCTGTTGGTCGCCGCCATTCCGGTGCCTGCGTCGCCCTCGGGCGGGCATACGGGAACTCCCGGCTGGAGTGCGCCTGTCGGGTCGAGGAACCTTGCGCCCTCAGCAGTCAGCGCGGCTTCCTTTGCGCCTGCGTTGAGCACCCCGGGGAGGACTTCCGCAAGCTTCCCGGAAAATCCCTTTTCCGCAAGCTTCTCATCTACCTTTGCGATGTACTCCGCGTTGTATCCGATACCGTCCACCGGGAAAATTCCGGAGGCTTCGCCAACGCCTACCTGGCGCTTTCCGGTCAGCTGATAGTGGATATATCCTGCAAGCGTGTTGATGTGCGCGATATCCTTGACGTGCTCCTCGCCGTTCAGCACCGCCTGATAGAGGTGCGCGATACTCCAGCGCTGCGGAATGTTGAAGCCGAGCAGCTCCGACAGCTCGTAAGCCGCCTGTTCGGTCATGGTGTTGCGCCATGTCCGGAACGGAACAAGCAGTCTGTCGTCCCTGTCGAACGCCATGTAGCCGTGCATCATGCCGGATATCCCCATTGCACCGTAGCCCGTGGGAACCACGCCGTACTTGCTCTTGACGTCCTCAACAAGGCTTGCGTAGCAGTGCTGAAGTCCGGTGGTGATATCGTCCAGCGAGTAAGTCCACACGCCGTTTTCGTAGCGGTTCTGCCAGTCGTGGCTCCCGGAGGCAATGGGCGCGAATGTGTCGTCGATGAGCACCGCTTTTATTCTGGTGGAGCCAAACTCTATGCCGAGATAGGTTTTCTTATTCTGTATTTTTTCCTGTATCGTCATACTATCACCTCTTGAGAGCCGCGGCAGCGTCAAGTAGTGCAAGCTGCTGTTCAAAGCTGTTTATGTCGGTCTTGTCATCAATGACCACAAGCTCCGTATTCGTCATCTTTGCAAACAGACGGATATCATCGACAGTGAGCGCCGTGGAAACCACCGCATGGTGTGCGCCGCCGGCGTATATCCACGCAGCCGCGCCGGTAGCGAAATCGGGCTTCAGCTTCCACATCAGCCTTGCAACGGGGAGTTTCGGCATGGGAGCCGGCTGCCTAACAAGCGTGATCTCGGCGCATACAAGACGGAATCTGTCGCCAAGGTCTATCATGGAAACCGCGATACCCTCGCCGTCAATGCCGTCGAATACAAGGCGCGCCGGATCGGATTTCCCGCCGATACCAAGCGGGTGCACCTGAATTTCAGGCTTGTTTGCCGCGAACACCGGGGATACCTCCAGCATATGCGCCGCAAGCTCCAGCTCCTCGCCTGAAGTGAGATCGTAGGTGTAGTCCTCCATGAATCCGGTGGAACCCTTTCTTCCCTCGGACATCCTGAACAGCACCGCGCCGAGAGCTGCGGTCTTGTAGTCGCCCTCCGGACCGAAGCCCACGCCCTTTGCCATGAGATTCTGCGCCGCGATTCCGGGGAGCTGGTTCAGCCCATGAAGGTCCTGGAACGTATCGGTGAACGCGCCTATCTTTTCCCGCGCGATGAACTTGTCGAGAGCCGCTTCATATTTAGCCTGCTCGCGGACAGCGGCGATGTTGTCCGTCGCCATCGTGTACTTTTCGGTGTATTCAGCCATTTTGGCGTCTATCTCGGATTCGGTAACGCCATCGGCGATCTCCACTACGTCGCCGATACCGTAGTAGTTCACGTTCCAGCCGAAGCGTATCTCGCTTTCAACGCGGTCGCCGTCAGTGACTGCGACATCACGCATGTTGTTTCCGAGCATTGCTACCCTTAAAGTCCTGCTGAAAGATACTGCGGAAGCCGCATGAGCGAATCTGCGGATCTTCTCTATAACGTCCTCATGCTGATAGTAGCCTGCAACGACCTCGCGCCTGATTCCGAGCCTTGTGCAGATGAACCCGAACTCGCGGTCGCCGTGCGCAGACTGGTTGAGGTTCATGAAATCCATGTCGATGCTGTCGTAGGGGAGCTTCTCGTTGAACTGCGTGTGCAGGTGGAGCATTGGCTTTTTCAGAGCTTTCAGCGCTCTTATCCACATCTTGGCGGGCGAGAATGTGTGCATCCACATGATAACGCCTATGCACTCCTTGTCGGAGGAGGCGCGCACGCAGATGTCCTCGGCTTCGTCAGCGGTCTTTACCACCGGCTGGAATACGACTTCTGCGATGTCCGAGAGCTTTGCGTTCAGATAATCAGCCATCTGGGTGCTGTCCTTAGCGGCCTGCGCGAGGGTCTCCTCGCCGTAAAGATCCTGGCTTCCGGTAACAAAGTATATCTTGTTCATAGTAATTCTCCTTTACAAAAAAGCCGCACTGAAAGGCTATGTTTCAGTGCGGCTTGTGTTTATGCCTTTTTCTTGTTCTTTCTGGAAAGAACAACGCTCTGGATAACAAGGAACAGGCAGATCATTGCCGCAACGGTAATGTTCGTCCACCATGCGTCGTCAAGTCCGAGGGAGGAAACGATGTTCTTTATCGTACTCAGCGAGATGACGCCGAACAGCGTTCCTATGATGTTGCCGGAACCGCCGGAGAGCATCGTGCCGCCGATGATGGAGGAAGCGATCGCGTTCATCTCGGCTCCGCTTGCATGGGAGGGTGAACCGGAGCCGACATGAAGGAAGTAAACAAAGCCGCCTATACCTGCGAGCACTCCGCACATCAGGTAAGCGAAGAACTTTGTGCGCTTGACGTTGATACCGAGCATATTTGCGCTCTGGCTGTTGCCGCCTATCGCGTAGAAGCCGCGTCCGAGCCTGCCCCATTTTAGGAACACGAACAGTATTGCCACAATCAGCAGTGCGACTACCACGCCTATTTCTATGTACGCCGGAACAAATACGCCATGCTTGTTGGTGGAGCCTATTCCGGGAAGTGAAATTCTTGTTTCCTTGAGTGCGCGGAATTCTTCGTTCTCAACGTTGAACTGCGTTGCGTTGACGATGGTAGTCATGCCCTTTGCGAAGAACATTCCCGCCAGCGTTACGATGAACGGCTGTATCTCCAGATACGCTATCAGATAACCCTGAACAAGTCCGAAAGCGGTGCCTATTCCGAGGGCTATGAGGACAGAGGTCACTACATTGCCGCCGCCGTAGTCGAGGTTCATTGCGCAGCACATACATACCAGCGCCGTAACCGCGCCGACCGAGATATCGATACCGCCGGTTATCATTACAAGGCTCATTCCGCAGGAGAGGATTATCAGAGCCGCGTTTTCGTTGAGTATGTTGAAGAAGGTCTGCACCTTCGTGAAGCCGGAGCCGATGAACGCTACTGCGCAGACATACATTACAACGAATATCGCAATGGTGATGACCAGAAGCAGATTAGAGTCAGATAATCTCCGTGAACTGCCGTTGGCGTTTTTCAGAAATTTCATACTAATTCGCCTCCTTGACGGGATTTCTGCGAGAAGCTATCTTCTTGCGGAGCGCTGCGAGCTTGTTTCGTACAGTGGGAGCGCTGAGAACTACCAGGATAATTACTACGACCGCCTTGTATGCGGGGAGCGCGGTAGGAGCTACCTGGAACTTATAAAGAGTTGTCGTCAGGAACTGGATAACATAAGCGCCAAGTATCGAGGACGCCATGTTGAATTTGCCGCCGCTGAGGGCGTTTCCGCCGAGGGCTACCGCAAGGATAGCGTCCATCTCGATGTCCTTTGCAACTACGGAGTAGTTGATGGAGGAGATACGGCTGACCTTGATGAAGCCTGCGACTGCAACACACAGACCAAGTATGACGTAGGTCATGAACTTGATGCGCGCAGGGTTCAGACCGTTAAGTCTGGAGGATTCGGAGTTTATGCCGACCGCCTGGGTGAACAGTCCCAGCTTTGTGAACCGGAGCACCAGTGCGATGATTATAATGCATATCGCCGCAATGAATATCGGGGTCGGAAGCGGGAGTCCGGGAATAAAGTTGCCGAACCAGCCGAAGCTCTCATCGTTGATGACGGGGAGCTGATTGTTGTTTATCCATGCCGCGATGGAACGTCCTGCGGTGAAGAGGATAAGCGTTGCGACCATCGGCTGTATCTTGAAGTAAGCCACCAGAGCGCCGTTGAATGCGCCCAGAAGCATTGATACGACAACGCATGCGAGGAATGCAACGATTATCGGCGCATGGAGCGCAGCCGGGCTGACCTCGCCGCCGCAGAGGACTCTCAGGACAACGCTGCCCGCGACCGCGATAGTCGCGCCAACGCTGATATCCTGTCCGCCGGAAGCTGACGTTACCAGCGTCATGCCGATGGCAAGTATCGCAAGCTCCGAAGCGTTGTCGAGGATCGTGATGATGTTGCCCGAAATAACCATATCACCGGCGCTGTTCGGAGCATATTTGATCGCGAAGAACGAAGGATCAGCGATCAGGTTGAACAGCACCAGTATCAGCAGCGCCGCCAGCGGAATAAAGATCTGATTCCTGACCGCTCTTTTCAGAAAAGAAAGGAACTTGTTCCCACCTGTTTTTTCAAGCGTTTTCATGAACCTTTTCACCTCCTGCGATCGTTTCCATTATCTTGGACTGGTTCAGGTCGGAGCCGGTAAGCTCGCCTGCGGTCTTTCTGTCGCGCATTACTATGAGTCTTGAACATACGTTCAGCATTTCGTCTATCTCAGAGGAGATGAACGTTACGCTCTTGCCCTCGGCGGCGAGTTTGAGCACCAGCTTCTGTATTTCAAGCTTGGTGCCGACGTCGATACCTCTTGTGGGTTCGTCGAGGATAAGGTATACGGGGTTCGCAAGAAGCCATCTTGCGAGGATAACTTTCTGCTGATTACCGCCGGAGAGCGACTTTATCGGTGTGTCCGGGGAAGCCGTCTTTATTTCCAGCAGCTTTATGTACTCGTCGGCATATTTCGCAGCGTCCGCCTTGGATATCGGCCGGAACATTCCGCGCATTACCTGGAGCGCAAGGATTATGTTATCCTTGACGGACAGGTCGCCGATGATACCATCGTGCTTTCTGTCCTCGGGGAGGTAGCTTATGCCGTGCTTCATTGCGTCAAGCGGCTTTCTTATCCTGACGGTCTTGCCGTTCATTTTGACTGTGCCGCCGGTTATGCTGTCCGCACCGAATATCGCACGGACGGATTCGCTTCGGCCTGAGCCGAGAAGTCCGGTGAAGCCGTTTACCTCGCCCTTTCTTATTGAGAAGTTGAAAGGCGCTATGCCGGCGCTGCTGACAAGTCCCTCCGCCTCGAATACCGGAGCCTCGCCGTTGGTCTCCTGCTCGACCTCGTGGGGCTTGTCCATGTCGGACAGCTTGTTGAGGTCCTTACCGAGCATTTTGGAAACCAGCTCGACTTTCGGAAGGTCCGCCGCATTGTACTCGCCTTCGAATTTACCGTCGCGCAGTACCGTTATCTTGTCACAGACCGCGTAAACCTGGTCGAGGAAGTGAGTTACGAATATTATTCCAACGCCGCGGCTCTTGAGGTCGAGCATGAGCTTGAACAGCTTCTCAACTTCCTGCTCGTCGAGGGAGGAAGTCGGCTCGTCCAGGATAAGCACCTTGCAGTCCATATCGACCGCGCGGGCTATCGCGACCATCTGCTGGACTGCGAGGGAGCAGCTTCCGAGCTGCTGATTCGGCCTTGCCGGGATATCGAGCGATTTCAGAAGCTTTCCGGCGTCCGAATACATCTTCTTCCATTTAGTGAAAGCGCCCTTTGATCTGCCGATGTACATATTCTCGGCGACCGTCAGGTTCGGGCAGAGTGTGATCTCCTGATAAACCGTGCTTATTCCGGCTTTCTGGGCGTCCTGGGTCGATCTGATAACGACAGGCTCAGGATTGCCGGACATATAGATGCTGCCGCCGTCCTTTTCGTATACACCGGTGAGTACTTTTATAAGTGTGGATTTACCAGCGCCGTTCTCGCCCATCAGCGCGTGTATTTCGCCCTTTCGCAGTGTGAATTCAACGTTCTGGAGCGCTTTCACACCGGGGAATTCTTTACATATGCCCTCTAGCCTGAGAACAACATTTTCATCACGCATTGTCTTCGCCTCCGGTTTGTTAGTTAACAGAATGGTCCGATACAAGGGATTTGTTATCCATCATATCGGACCGTTTCCGTCATGGCTGATCAGCTGATTCAGCTAGGCTGTTCAGAACGATCAGATACCGTACTTGTCAACGTCCTCCTGAGTGATCGTGGAGGCGTCGAAGCCCTTCTCGTCCATAATGATGACCTTGTTTGCGGGAGATGTGCCGTTCTCAAGATCCTTGATGATGGAGTCGATGTAGGAAGCCTGGAAAGGATTGCACTGACCATCGTAGTTCCAGCTGCCGGAAAGGAGGTTCTCAAGAGCCCACTTGTTGCAGTCGAAGCCCATTACGATAACGTCCTTGCCAACGCCGTGGGAGATGTTAGCCTTGTCGAGGGCTGCAACTGCGCCCTTTGCCATATCGTCGTTCTCGGCGTAGATAACGTTGAAGGAAGTGCCGCTGTCGATGATGGACTGAACGATCTGCTGTGCTGTTTCTGCGTTCCAGTCAGCGGTCTGCTGTGTAACGAGGTTCCAGCTGTCGTCCTCAGCTACCTTGGCGTCGAGGGCGCCGGTTCTGCCGACCTGTGCAGCGGAACCCATCGTGCCCTGGATATGTACTATGTTGTACTCCGAAAGTCCCTGGGAAGCCAGCCAGTCAACTGCGGTCTGACCTTCCTTAGCCATGTCGGATACGATGGAAGCCTCGTACAGGCTTTCGTCAGCGTCGATGGTTCTGTCGAACAGGATAACCTTGATTCCCTGAGCCTGAGCGTCCTTGAGCACGGAGTCCCAGCCGGAAGTGCCAGCGGCAGAGATGAGAAGGTAGTCCACCTCAGACTGAATGAATGTCTGCGCCGCTGCGATCTGCTCGTCGTTCTTAAGGCTGTATGCAAAGGAAGCGTCGTAGCCGTTCTCCTCTGTGAATGTAGCCTTCATGTCCTTATCGTTCGCTGTACGATAGCCGGACTCGTTGGGGTCGTTGTTGATTATTCCTACCTTGATGAGGTCTCCGCTTGCAGAACCAGAGCCAGACCCGCTGCTGCCGGATTCAGCAGTGCTGCCGTTGCCTGAGCTGCAGCCTGCGAGTACGCTTGCAGTGAGTGCCAGACCGAGTACCGATGCGAGTATCTTCTTGATTTTCATAGCTTTTTCCCTCCGATAAAAAATGATCGTTGTGGTTTTGTTTTGGAACGCTTATAACAAATTCCCAGCATATTTGCTACAAATTTTAATTTTGTCTGCGTTCCTGTTTGTTGTCCTTATTTTAGCACAAAGATTCGATAAATGCAATGCACAAAATACACATTCTTTCGGGAAAACTTTTGTGCAAGTATGACAAACTGCGCATTATTTCCTACAAACAAATGTGCTGCTGTGCAAAAACATCTTGACAAATCAAGTGCAAAGTTGTATCATATGCATAGATGGATTTGTACTCTGCCAGAGTTTGAATTTGTACTTTTTATAGGGGCGATAATATATGACTAAATATGAAGCTGTTGCGCAGGCAATAAAAACTGATATTGAAAACGGCGTATATACCGAGGGTCAGGCGATACCTACCGAGGAGCTGCTCACAGCTCAGTACGATGTCAGCCGCCAGACGATACGAAAGGCGCTGGCACTCCTGGTAGAAGACGATCTTATAATAAAGCGGCAGGGCAGCGGTTCGGTGGTGCGCCCGAAGCGGCTGAACCCGAGGACCGGAAAGATAGCGGTAGTTGCAACGTACATCAGCGACTACATTTTTCCGAGCCAGCTGCGGGCTGTGGACGAAGTGCTGTCCGAGAATAAGTACACCGCGGTTCTTTCTGCGACCCGCAACCGCGTCTGCAACGAGCGCGCTATTCTCGAAGAGATACTGAAAAATCCAGTTGACGGCATACTGATAGAGGGTACAAAATCCGCAATGCCGAACCCGAATTTCGATTTATATGAGAAGCTTATAGGCATGGGTATCCCGGTAGTCTTTTTCAACGGATATTACCCGACCCTCAGTGGCACATATTCCGTCTGCGCGGACAATCAGGCAGGTGGCGCAGAACTTGTGCGGCATCTCATTGACCGCGGCCATACGAAAATCGCAGGGTATTTCAAGAGCGATGATATCCAGGGTCATCAGCGGTATTCGGGCTTTATTTCAGAGCTTTTCCGCAGCGGTCTGATAATCCCTGACGAGAACGTGTTCTGGTACACCACTGAAACAAAGGAAAAACTCTTTGATGATCCGGAGGAAGTACTAAAGCGGCTCGGAGATAACACAGCGGTCGTTTGCTATAACGACGAGGTGGCGTTCGGGCTTGTGAAATGCCTGCTTTCAAATGGCAGACGCGTTCCGGAGGACGTTGCGGTAGTCAGCTTCGACAACAGCAATCTCAGCCGGATATCCCAGGTGCCGATAACCTCGCTATCCTATGAGGACAGGAACATAGGCAGGATAGCCGCACAGAAGCTCGTCGATATCCTGAACGGCAGGGAGGTTTCTTCTGAAGTGCTGCCGTGGACTTTTATCCAGAAAGAAAGCTCATAAATGGGAACCTCTAAAAACCGGTTTGAAAAGGGAAAATGGGTAGAGTGCACCGAATGCGATGAAAGCCGACGAAGTAA
>CAKSHG010000088.1 GCA_934456315.1 uncultured Oscillospiraceae bacterium
GAGGGTCTTGGCGATGAGCGCGGACATACTGTCGTCCGGCTTTCCGAGAAATTCCAGGCGTACCGGCTGGAGCTTCTGAACAGCTTCGCAAGGTCATGCTCGTTCGATATCAGCGCCAAACGGAGCATGTACCTCGACGCGCTCGCTATCCTCGGAGCTGATGCAGATCTGATCGGCGGCGAGGTAGATGAGATACTCCAGCTGGACGAAAACGGGAAGAAGCTCCCAAAGGCGGATAACGGCCTTAGGAACTTCATCATCAGTAATGTCATCAGCTCGAACAGATTCAAGTACCTTGTAAGGTACGGAAATCCCGAGAAGATAAGGAAAACCGCAAGGTGCGAAGCGGCGGTGAGATTCGTGCTCGACGGCATTCCCGACGAGCAGATAACGCGGTATTACGGCTCCTGCTATCCTGAAAGGGTCCCGGAATACGCCGGCGGCGCGGACCTGAACAAAGAGCGCAGCGAACTGGCAGCGGCTGTTTCCGGGATAAGCTTTGACCAGTTCCGGGACGCCGGAAAGGTTCAGCGTGTAAACGCGGATTCAGACATGCAGGACGCCGAGATAAAGCGCAGGAATCAGGCGGTCATACGGCTTTATCTTACCGTAATGTACCTTATGCTCAAAAATCTCGTGAATGTCAACGCAAGATACGTTATCGGCTTCCACTGCCTGGAGAGGGACGCAAAGCTGTACAGACAGAGCGATGTTTACCAAGGGAATATTTCAAACGACCGTACATACCTCACGACGGCAGTGATGGGCATAGAAAGACTCCAGTCCGGCGAGCTTCCTGACAGCTGCGACCTGGACAAGGCGGCAAAAGCGGAAAGCCGGTACCTCCGGAAGAAGCGCTGGTACGGAATTGTTTTCGATAATCTCAAGAAGTCCGACAAAATAGTCGTCACCGAATTCCGGAACACGGTGTGCCACCTCAATGCGATACGGAACATCGACGAGAATATCGCCGGGATAAAGTCGGTGGAGAACTACTTCTCGCTGTATCATTACATTATCCAGCGGCACATCAGGAATTATGTGAATAAGAACAGCAAGCCGTTCAGCAGCAACACCATGACCTACCTTTCCAGCCTGGAAAAGTACGGGACATACTGCAAGGATTTCGTCAAGGCGTACTGCACGCCGTTCGCGTATAACCTTGTACGTTACAAGAACCTCACCATCGACGGTCAGTTCGACCGCAACGAGCCAAAGGTGAAATAACGCCGCAGCCCAAAGTCGATTTTTGAAAAATCTATTGACATTTGTGCATGATTCATATATAATATAGGTGATTCAAAATTCCCTTTGGGCATTTTGAGGTACTACACCCCTGTGAAATTACAGGGGTCTAAAACCGAATATTCGGTCGATTTCGCAGACACACAGTACTACACCCCTGTTAAATTACAGGGGTCTAAAACAATTGCAAACTCTTACTTCGTACTTCATATGTACTACACCCCTGTTAAATTACAGGGGTCTAAAACTGACACCTGACCGAATGAATCGACCATCATGTACTACACCCCTGTGAAATTACAGGGGTCTAAAACCGCTCCGGAACCCTTGATAGCCGCTCCGCAGTACTACACCCCTGTCAAATGACAGGGGTGTTGCTCTTTAAATAAAAAGCCGCAGCTTTTTCTGGCTGCGGCTTTTTTATCCGGAAAACAGACTGCCGGATTATTGGGTACAGTTGTTCTGTTTCAAAATCGTCCGCGCTGGAGTATAATAAACTCACAGGGACGGAAACGCCGGAAAGCAAAGGAACGCTTTTTCGGGTACAGTTCTTCCCTCGAAAAAATGCGGAAAATGTGCGATAATATAATTGCAGGGAGGCGAACATACAGCACATCAGACCCGCAGGGGTCACAGAAGCTTTTTCGGAAAATCACTATACTGGCAGTCTGACGGCCGATACGCTTCCGGACTGCCACGGACGTAACAGGAGGTTTTAATTATGACAGGTTTTCTTGAAGTGGTAACCAGAATGAGTGAGGGAGCAGCCGCATGCGGCGCCCTCGGAGCTGCCATCGGCGAAACCGTGGTTTCCGGCGTGAGCGCGCTGAACGGAACGGTAACAGGTCCCGCAGGGACGTTCTTCGGCACGGCGGTCGGAAAGGCCGCGGGAGCTTCCGTCGGCAGAATGGCAGGCACCATCATCGGCGTCGTAAGCGGTCTTTTTTGCAGGAAGTAAATACCGCGCACTAACATAACAGAATTGAGAAAATGGAGGTCCTGAAATGTACTTTACATCTTTTGTCTACAATCCTTTCGCGGAATCCACTACGGAGCGCTCGGAGATGAGCTATTTCCTTAACGTTATCGGGAATCCGGCGTGATCCCCGCCGCCCTGCGTCCGTAAACCGGACGTGCATTATATCTGCAACGGAGGTGACTGACATGAGTATCAACATTTTCATCTTTTTCTGACAGCCGATGAGCAAATGAATACCTAACGGGAGGTGATATCATGGAGCTCAATATCTTCATCTTTTTCTGACAGCCGATGAACGCTTGAATACCGGACGGAAAGGAGGTGCATCAGCGTGACATATACCGGTATCCCGATGTACATGAGGTGCGTTGTGCTCAACAGATTCTGACCGTACAGCTTTACAACGCCGGGAAAATAGTGTATAATATCAGCAGAGATGGCGGTAACGCCGCAAAAACCTAAGGAGTTGTTCTGCTATGAAAGTTGACAATGACGAATTCAACTTTTTCCTTGAGAGCATAGATAAATACAGAGCCGTTATCCAGAACATCTACACCTACGGCTGCTTTGACAGGAAGCAGCTCGCAGCCCAGTGCAGATGTTCCGAGGATACGGTAAAAAAAGCGCTGACTTTTTATAATATCTGCCTTTCATCGTTTATCGCGCAAAAGGAGAACGTCCTCTCAAGCCGGAGAAAGGGTCGCCCGACAGAGGCAAAATACCTCCAGTACGACAGATTCTCCATCAACGAGAACTATCTCTACAATATCTATCTGTGGGCGAAGATAGTAAAAAAGCAGATGTGGACTTACTCGAATTTCAGGAGGGATCCGTCCTTCCTGATGGAATCCCCAAAATCCACCATCAACGCCCAGATAAACGAATTCTGTTTATACTTCAGCGAGTACCTCGCAAGGAGCAATAAATCAAAATGCTCGCAGGACCTTGAATGTATCATTGATCAGATCTCCGGCAAATCAGGCGACCGGGATATGCTCATCTGCTGTATATGCGACGCGCTGTCGGTGTTCGGCAGGAAAGCTCCCTACTCCGTTCCCGCGTACAGCATAAGCCATAAGCTGATGAAGCTCTGCAACGCGGAATTCAAGTCGGAACGCCTCTGGTCGTTTATGTACGACAACTACGACCGCATACTCTACGACGAGGCGGTCTACACCATCTGGCAGGCGATACAGAACAAAAAGCTCATAGGTTACCTGAAAGTCGGCACCGGCGAAAAGACCGTCAATTACGTTATCCCGCTCATGATAATGCACGAGTACAATTCAGGACGGGGCTACCTGCTGTACAGTCCCGTCGGATCCGACAGCGTCATCAGGAGTATCCGCCTTGACAAGCTTTACAAGGTTTCTGCATACGAGCCGGATAATGACATCGACTTCGAAAAGCTGCATTCCCGCCTTTCCGACGCCGAAAACGAGATATGGCTTTCCGGCGACTACACAAGGAAAAACCGCCTTAGCAGGATAGTCCTGAAAAACGTCGCGCCCGAGGCAATGAGGCTGATAAGGAAATACGGCTCCTGCTATACCATCGACAACGACGCCGGAACCGTTACGTTCACCGTCCGCAAAGCGGACGATGTCAAGCCGTTCATACGAATTCTGGGCAACTCCGCGATAATATCCAGAAAGGACAATCCCAGGCTCTACGAAGAATTCGCCCGGGACGCCCGCGCCGGGAACAGCATGTACGAAAACGGGACGTTCCCCGCAGAGCACCCGCATTCTCCCCGGAAAGACTGCGCCCCTGCGCGCAGCACTCCAGAGCCGAAAAAATACAGCGTCTGTCCCACTCTGAAATTGTTCAACAAATTCGGCAGCTTCATGAACGTTCTCGCAGAGGAGCTTGCAGAACAGGTATCCGGAGATGTCGCCGCCAGCAGGAAAGCGGACGGCTCCGCGGAGCATACCTATTCTCCGAACAGGCTCCAGATGCTGTTGAGCTATTCGTTTTCCCGGCACGGATTCGATAATTGCAGCGAATCCGCCTGCAAGATCATCGAATGGTACGTCCAGACCCTCGGCGAACAGTACGACTGGGATTTCCCGTCGTGGTTCTCCGTATCCGAAAACGGATACACCGCCGAAGCTTCAGCGAACTACCAGCACAATCAGCTGCTGACTGACATCGAGTTCGAATATCTGCGGCTTATGCTGACCGACCCGGACGCCCGTGCGATAATCGGCGAGAAATACAGCAGCAGAATGACGGAGTATTTCGGGAAGCCCGCCGCAGAGCTGAACCGAATGTTCACAACGCGCTATGCGGACCGCAGCGAGCCTCCGCCCGCCATCAGCGAAAACGTTCTGCATACGATAATGAATGCGATACACAACAGGCACATGCTGGATATCGGATACAAGAGCAGTCACATCATCTGCACGGCGTACCGCTTCACCTATTCGCTGCGCGAGCGCAGGCACCGCCTTATGGTGTACGACGGAAAATGGATAATGCAGCTGAATCTATCCCGCATAAATAGCGCGAAAGAGCTGAAAGACCGCGCAGCTGATGACAGCGCTGTGGCAGCCCAGCTAGCGCACCGGAAAAAATACATAGAGCTGGCGATACCGCAGAACGAGGACTCCGAAAGGCGGAATGTTTTCGAAAGGGCGCTGCGGCTGTTCGGCGCGTTCGAGAGATACTCCTGGAATGACAAGAAAAGCAGCGAGTATGTGATAGCCGTGGTTTACTACGAGCCGGATATCAGCGTTGGATTCTCCGGGGACAGCCGCATTTACCGCCGCGACACGATCGCGGCTGACATACTGTCGCTGGGAAGATTCGCGATGGTCCTGAAAGAGCCGAGATTCCCGGTCGACAAAATCGAATACGACGAAAAACTGTACGACTATATCCGCAGGACATTTTCCAGTACCGTCAGACGATATCAGGCTGATTTCTGATTTTATCTATTGACTTTTGTGGAAATTTGATATATAATATAGGTGATTCAGAATACCCTTTGGGTATTTTGAGGTACTACACCCCTGTTATTTAAGAGGGGTCTAAAACGCTAAATCAGTTAAATGAATCACGCCATCAGTACTACACCCCTGTTATTTAAGAGGGGTCTAAAACTAATTTGCCATAACCAATAGCCGCTCTGAAGTACTACACCCCTGTTATTTAAGAGGGGTCTAAAACTGAATGTCAGTGTGTTCATTCGTCCACCGATACTACACCCCTGTTATTTAAGAGGGTCAAAACAAAAAGCCACAGCCTTTGCATTGCTGCATTGACTGTGGCTTTATGCTATTCCGCAAAACAAAAAAATCCCGGGGAACTGCTCCCCGGGATTTCCTATGTCTATGTATCTGAACGTCAGAACATCATGTTATTTATCTCTGAAATAAGATTCAGACCTCCCCTGTTATCGCTGCACGTCGCCGCCGCCTCGCAGATGTACCGGTGGTCGCCGCCCAGCGCTATCTTGTAATGTCCGGTGTGCTCGAGTATGATTATGCCAGCTTCCTTGAGAGCTTTGGCTATCTTTGAGGAACCGAAATTCTTGTAGCCCTCCAGCGCCGTCCTGACAGTTGCCCGCAGCTTTTCGGGGGTTCCATTCACCGGATTGGCTCCGATCACTGCGCGCAGGATATCCGCCCGGCGCGTGCCGTCCGCTGCCGACTTCGCCAGATACTCCTTCAGGATATCCATGATCAGCTCGTACTGCTCATTGTCATACAGGTCAGGCTCCGCTCCGCGCACTATGAGCGGCACTCCCCCGCCGTTCAGGCGCTGGTTTTCCTGCTGGAGCCTTGCATTTTCCGCGATGAGTCTGTTGTTCTCATAGCTTAGCTTGTCCCTTAGCTCGGCTTCTTCCTTAATCTTTTTCTCAAGCTCGGCGTACATCTCTACCAGCATTTCGTTATCTGAGGAGGCTTCCTTGTATTTGCGAAGAAGCGCTCTGTTCGCAATGTCGGTTTTCGCATTCTGGACGCCGTCCCAGGTTTCGAGTTTCCTGTATTCCCTGGAGTTCAGGTAGCTCACGACGCAAGCCTGGATATCCCGGTGAAACGGATAGGAGCCGAACGGAACAGGAGCCATGTTCCTGTGCGGGAAAAAGACATAGATAGGTTCAGGATATTCCCCGGAGATACTGTCGCCGCTGTCCCGCACGACCGTCGCAAGCCCTGCAAGCTTCGCAGCCAGCAGCTCCGGGTCGATCTCGCTGCGAGAAGAAAGATAGACCATCGGCAGGGAAAACCTGTCGGAAGCACTGATGGATTTAAGGATAGCTTCCCTGCCGCCCATCGCCGCAGCGGAGCTGCTTATCGGTATCCCCATGCTTTTTCCGGCGTAGCCGCCGTCGATTATCTGCGTTACTATCTGCGGAACAAACGCCCTTGCCGCAGGATTTCCAGTGTTCTCGCCGACAGTTCTGTTGACGTAAACAGAGATGACGCTTTCTTCGTAGTTCAGGATAATGTCAGTGTTCCACACGCCGCCGTTATTGTCGATGTGCATTCTGGCGGCGATGACCTTTTCATCTTCCAGGTCGGTCACTTCCAGGTTGTTATCGTCGTCGCCGGCGATGAACGACAGCGAATCCTCCTCGATATCGTCGATGTGATAGTGTCCGTTCCTGTTCCACTCGATTATGCTGTCAACAAAGCACTCCCTGTCAAATGCAGCTGTGACTCTGAATCTGGTCGAATAAATAAGCATACTTCTCCTCCATGGTTTTAAACTTTTTTCTGTATTCAGTATACCATTTTCCGCGCCTTTTTTCTATAGTAAATATATAACCAAAAATACCGCGGATTTTTGTCGGAGTAAACGACATTATCCGGCTCGCTGCAAATGACCTTCTGCTATCTTCTCCGTTCAAATCTCAACGCGCCAGAGTGATTTAAAATTAAAAGCGGAATATGACCGATTTCCCCGGAGATGCTGAATAGCAATAAGGTCACCTCTAAAAACCTCATGTGAGCGAAAATGGGCAGTGCGCACCATCTTCGTCGTCAAACCTCCTCGTAAGGCATACAGCCTTACGAGGAGGTGCAACACGATGTTGCAGAGCGAAATAACCGGGCGACGGCATGGACGCCGTCGCATCAGAAATTTCGCTCGTTGAAAGAAGCAGTCGGTGTGCTATACACATTTTCACTCAAACAAGGTTTTTAGAGGTGACCATTGACAACACACAGGAATACAGCTATAATAATGATGTATTATTTTATATGGAGGTCACATATGAACATCGTCATTGACATAGTGCTGCTTCTCGCAGGGTTTGTCCTGCTGATAAAAGGCGCTGATTTTTTCGTAGAGGGAGCGTCTTCTCTTGCAAGGAAACTAAGGATCCCCTCTCTTGTGGTTGGTCTTACAATAGTCGCTCTTGGAACGAGCGCACCGGAGCTTGCGGTCAGCATTTCAGCTTCGCTGGGCGGGCAGAATTCAATGGCTGTCAGCAATGTAGTGGGATCGAATATCTTCAATCTTCTTGGCGTGCTCGGAGTATGTGCGCTGGTAATACCCCTTGGAGTTACAAAAGACATACTTCATCGAGATTATCCGGTTTCGATATTCACATCCGTGCTGTTTTTTGTAATGCTTATATTCTTCGGAGCTTCCGGAGAGATCACTCTTTTTGAAGCAATATTACTTGTAGTGCTTATGGCTGGTTATCTGACATGGACTGTCATAGCAGCAATGAAAAACCGTCAGAACTCCGAGGAACAAAGCGCTGAGAAGCCATTTATCTGGTGGAAGTGTGCGCTCTTTATAATCTGCGGAGCAGGCGCGATAGTTCTGGGAGGCGACATGGTTGTAGACCACGCTTCTCTGCTTGGAAAAGCCGTGGGCATGAGCGAAAGTCTTGTCGGTCTTACTATATGCGCTGTCGGGACCTCTCTTCCCGAACTTGTCACATCGATCTCCGCCTGCAAAAAGGGCGAAAACGATATGGCAATCGGCAATGTCATCGGATCAAATATTCTGAATATCCTGTGTATTCTCGGCGTTTCCGGGGTTATTTCGCCTATAACTATCACCGGAGCAGACCTCAGCAATACTCTTGTGGATTTCGGAATTTACATCGTAATATGTCTGCTGGCATACATATTCTGCCTTACTCAGAAAAAGATCACCCGTGTTGAGGGAGGAATACTTGTTTTCCTTTATATAGCATACATGGGTTATGCTATCGTCCGTGACCATCTTGGAACCGATCCGATAATGAGCCTTATAGGAAACTGATCATAGAGAAAAGCAGGAGTTGTTTCAG
>CAKSHG010000089.1 GCA_934456315.1 uncultured Oscillospiraceae bacterium
GCAGCCTACTATGATTATGTTCAATTCTGTACTCCTTTTTGCGGAGCGTTCCGCTTTTCTTGTATTTCATCACATTATATAATATACACCTTTTCAGCGGAAATGTCAATGCTCAAAAATCCATGCGCCGGAGCGGTCAGCGTGGGTCGCTTTAATTCTCACCGAACATCATTTCTGCGAATTTCAGCGTGTATTCGTTCCAGAATCCCATGTCGTGGGCGCCGCTGCTTTCAAGGTAGGTATGCGGTACTGCGATACTCTCAAGGTAACGGTGGAACTCCCGGTTCGGCTCCAGCAGGAAATCCTCCGTGCCGCAGGACATGAATATCTCCGGGATACGCGCTCCGCTGTCCTTCAGCCGCTTTGCAAGCACCTCCGGATTGCTGTCGCTTTCAAGCACGGAGTCCAGGTCGCCGAAGCACTCGTGGTAGTAGTCGTAATTCGCAACGCCGTTGTCCTCGCCGGGCTTCATGCCGGAAATCTGGTGCACTATCAGCGCCGAGGACATTGCAGCGGCTTTCCCGAAATTCTGCGGGTAGGTCAGCGCTGTGTGGAGCGCCCCGAAGCCGCCCATCGACAGTCCCATGATATATGTGTCCTCAGCGGACGCCGCCAGCCCGAAGGTGCGCCGGATATAATCCACAAGCTCCGTGCCGACGAAGGTGCAGTATTTCCGCCCGGTGGAAAGCCCGTCCAGCCAGAATCCGTTCTCGCCGCTCGGCGCCACCACCGCAAAGCCGTACTTCTGCATGAGCCATTCTGGGACCCAGTTTCCGGCGTCCCCGGTGTAGCCGTGCAGCAGGAACAGCGTGCGCAGTTTCTGCGGAGCTTCCTGCGGTCTGTCGTTCGGGATATACATTTCGAACCGCACGCTGCGGTTGAGCGCCTGGGAATTGTACTTTATTGATAGCTGTGACATGTCGTACCTCCTGTGGAATTTACTAATTAGATTTTAAACTATCCGGCAGGATTTGTCAACATTTTTGAAATTATTTTTTCAAAAACAGGCAGATTTCCGTCCCCGGATATGTTATAATTACAAAAGGAAATGAAAGGGGTGGCAATGTGTTCCAGATAACACACGAAAATGCGTCCGCGTTGTTCAGGCAGTACGCGAACGCGGTCTACAGCATTGCGCTGGGGATAGTGCGCAGTCCCGAGGAAGCCGAGGACATACTGATGGACTGCTTTTCCGCAGCGATACATCACTCGGGGGGCTTCAACGATGAGAAGCACCTGAAGAACTGGCTCATGCGAATGGCGGAGCACCGCGCTCTTAACGTCGTCAAATCGGCGCGGGTAAAGCGGAACATTCCGCTGGACGCCGCCGAGGAGGTCGCGGCTCCGCAGAAACCGCAGAACGAGCTGCTCGATACGGTCATGCGGCTGCCGGATATCATCAAGACGGTGATCTACATGTTCTACTATGAGGACATGCCTGCCGCCGACATCGCGCAGGCGCTGTGCATCAGCGAGAACACTGTCTACAAACGGCTTGCAAAGGGCAGAAAGCTGCTGAAAATTTCTTTGGAGGAGGAGCTGCAATGACTGAAAAGGAACTCAAGACTATGTACGATAAAATGGCGCTCTCCGAGGAAAGACTGTCGGAGCTTGAAAAGCGGCTGGACGACTGCTTCGACCACGCGCCGGAGGGCTTCCAGGACCTGGACGAAGACGAGCTGCTGCACTTCGATTCGGAGTACAAACCCGCTCCGCGCCGCAGAAGCCCGCTGAAAATCGCGCTGACCAGCGCAGCCGCTGCCGTAGTGGTAGCCGGAGGACTGACAGCCGCGTTCATGACCGGGCTTATTCCCGTCGGGACTTCGTCCCCGGAATCCTCCGCAGCGTCGGAAACGTCGGAGCCTGCAATTATCGCAACTGCCGAAACGCAGGAAAATACCGACCCCGCCCCGGTCGTAAAGCACGGGATAACCTCCGCTGACCTGCCTGAATACCCCAACCGGGGGATCCTGGATACCGATGAACTCAAGCTGGACTCCACGACCTACGACGAAACCACCGCGAACGATATCCGGAGCCTGAACCTGAAAAAAACAGTGCTTATCGCGGAAATGACCGTGACCGACTGCGACTACGAATGGGGAAGCGGGGACAGCGTCTACACCGTCACCGTCGATGAAGTGTACTACATTAATATGGGAATACACCCGAAGGGGACTTCCATAAAGCTTGAAATGCCCGGCAGGTTGGATTATCAGTACGAGGGCTGCCCGCTATATGCGGAGGGCGACCGTTTCTTTGCGGCGCTTTGTAACGGCGAGCGCTTCTATGAGGTTTCGGCCGCACAGACCATCGCCGATATAATTACCATCAACGGCAAGGATTATGCCGCAGCGCACAGCAAATACCTGCCGGTCATGACCAGTTTTGCCGGGGAGAACGTGCTGACCTACGACCGCACTGTAACTCAAAATCCCGCGCTGTATTATGGGCTGTATGACCTCGAGAAATACGGGGAGTATTACGCCGGGATAGCTGAACACTCCGAATCCTCCGGGGAAACGACCGATGAAAGCTTTGACATTTCCAGGCTGTCCTTCTACGCTGACGCGGAAGTGCTGACAGAGATATTCGAGCCGAATTTCTTCGGGCGCTGGCTGCTTAATGAAACCGGTTCCGACTGGGATTTCTTCAACAACATTTATCTGGAGTATTCCACCGACGAGTACTATCCTTTCAAATCATATCCTGATATTTTCAGACCGCTGAACGGCATGACCTGCGGCGGATTCTCAATGGACGCAAAGGCGTTCTACATGCTGGACTACACCAACGGCGCAAACGTGTGGGTCATCTGGAAGGACGAACCCGGAACGCTCTACCGCTACGAGGGCGTAGGACGGCATGAGCGCTCCGATTACCTCGTGTCATACAGTCGGATAGGCTACGGCGACGTGACGAAAGTGTCCGCGAGATCCAGCATAACCCCGCTGGGACTGCTGAAAGTACTGTCCGAGTACGACAGCGGTATTGAGGTCAGAGCGCTCGCGAATGAGCCGGAATTCAGAGATGGCGCGTTAGAAGGCACGCTCACCGGGGCGGTCATTGACGTCCTGGAGAACGGCTCCACGGAATACGCGGGCATTACCTGGAAGCGCACGAACATCGACCGGTACAGTCTCGCGAACATCTACCTCCCCGAGGAGGAGAACTGGCTGCTCGAAAGGTCCGCAGATAAGCTGTCGCTGACGGTACGCCTGTTCAATGCGGACGAGAAGTGGCGCGAATCGGCAGTAGCGGACGTAAGCGACACATGCAGGTATTTCCGCATTGATTTCACCAGGACGGATTCCGGCTGGACGTGGGAGTATTCACCGCTTTCCGGCGACCCGTCCGACATGGAGAACTTCTTCTCACCGCTGAACGATACCTACATGTATCTTTCCTATATGATGAGCGACAGGGCGCACCCGGACAAGGAAGTCACCGTTGAATACTACGCAGTTGAGAACAACGGGCAGACCGATATCTACGCAATGCGCAAAATAAAGGACATATTCGCCGGCACGGACGAATACGACATTTATTACCGCGACCCGTGCACAGATTACTATAACCTGCTTGCATACGGTCCGACGCTTGCGTTCTGCGCCGAGGACAGCGGCAGTGTGCTCATAGGAAACATCGTTGATGGAACTGCGAGAGTTTCCAGGTACAAGGGCGGCGTTAGTAAAATATATTCGGACATCGGTCAGGCGCAGGACGGCAGGATAGAGCTTATCCCGCACGGCGATTTCGTGGTCGTGGGATTTGACTTCAGCGGGAGCGGCAGATATACCGTGCTTGAGCGCTCCAGCCTGTTCGTATGCGGCGGCTACGAGCAGAAGCTGCTGAAAATAACCGACGACAGCCTGGAGGTGCTTAACGAATACGACAACAAATACACCAAAATAGAGCTGACGGACGAATTGCAGATACGGGCGGTCGAGAAAAAAGCGCAGCTGCTGTGGGCTGAATTTGATATAGAGGCACCGACAGGGACCGGGAATTATATGATAATCAAAGATGGGATCAGCGGCAAGGTCATCGCCGACCCGGAGCTGCGCACCTACGATGGGATAAAGAATCTGTTCTCGGAGGTGTACACTGACGAAGCTGTGACCGAAGCGATGGGCCAGATAACAGGTCAATCTATCCTGGAAGTTGACGGCAGGACCTACACGACAGAGGGAGCGCGCGGAGCCGACATCGACATCTGGGGCGTAGGCTTCACGATTCCGGAGGAAACATTCACCGACAAAACGGCGGTGCTTGAATTCACGATAACCTACTGGGACCCTGACACAGGCAGTACCCTTGACAGGACTGACACCTACACGATAAACGCGGTAAAGACCGAAAACGGCTGGCGGCTCGGCAGATTCTACTATCCCTACTGATCCGAACCCTGACAGATCCTGATAAGCAAGCGACCCTCCCGGGTAACCCGGGAGGGTCTGGTTTTATTTCAGCCTGAACATTTCAAGGCGCTTATGCAGCGTTTCCGCCTGGCTGCGGAGCTCCTCGGCGGTCCCTGCGGAATTCTCCGCGGTCGCGGAGTTGGAGGACACCGCGTTGGTGATACGCTCCAGCCCGGCGTTTATCTGACCGATGGAGCCGTTCTCGTCGGAGGAATCCTGCGTGATGCTGCTGATCAGCCCGCCGAATCCGTCGATGTAGCCGCTTATCTCGCTAAGCGACGTTTCCGTTTCGGAGGTCAGCGCCGAGCCGCGCTCCACCGCTGCGGAGCTCTTTGCGACCAGCTCCATGGTGTTCTGCGCAGCCTGCGCGGATTTCCCGGCGAGGTTCCCGACCTCGTCCGCGACGACTGCGAATCCCTTTCCCGCTTCGCCGGCGCGGGCAGCCTCTATCGCCGCGTTCAGCGCGAGTATGTTGGTCTGGAATGCGATATCGTCTATCATCGTGACTATCTTCTTGATCTCCTCGCTGCTCTGGCGTATCTCCTCCATTGCTGCGGTCATTTCCGTCATGGTGGAGCTTGCCGCCGCCGAGCCGCTCGTCATCTTTTTAAGCAGCGCTGCGGCTTCCTCCGCGCTCTTTGCCGTTGCGGAAATGCGGTTCTTCATCTCCTCCGCTTCTGCGGATATTTCAGTAAGCGCGGATACCTCGTCCTGCGAGTTGGAGGCGAGATTCTGCGCGCCGTCCGACATGATGTCCGCGCCCTCGAGCACCTGGTCGCCGGCGGTGCGGATATCCTCCATCGTGGAGCTTAGCTCCCGGGTTATCCTGTCCAGCGAATCGCGTATCCCGGCGAAATCCCCGGCGTATTCGATGCTGCTGACCGCAGTCAGGTCGCCGTTGCTTAGCTTCTCGAGCACCTCGGAGATATCGCTGATGTACGCCGACAGCCGCTGTATGGTGAGCGCCATCGCCTCGGACAGCACCTGCGTTTCGTCGCCGCGCTGATTGGGCGTGAATTCCGTGTGGACGTCGCCGTTGGAGAGCTGCACCAGTCGGTCGGTCGTGCCGGTTATCGAGCTGCTTATCTTCACGGCGCAGCGCACGCCCACGAGCGAAGCCCCGACGAATTCCAGGATAATAATCACGATAAGGAACGTCAGCATGGAATAGAACGTCGAGAACAGCGTGTCCGCCTTAGTTCCGTAAACGACGTACATTCCGGTATCGGCTACCGGGCTGTAGGTGAACATCATGCGGTCGGAGCCTGCGGCTAGGGGATTCCGCGCGATGTAGCTCCCGGTGCTTCCGGCGGTGAGCTGCGGCATGATGTCGCCGAATCCGAGGGATTCGGCGGTGACGCCCGGGGTAGTAGTGTCGTAGGAGGTGGACAGGATAAGGTCGCCGCTGGACGAGAATATGTATCCGACGTCGCCGTCCTCGCGGCGCATCGTGTCAAGGATAGCCACGAAATAATCGTAGTTCAGCTCGCCGAGTACTACGCCGTCATCGCGCCCCTTGGCGGCAAGGACCACCCTGTCCCCGGACTGGTTCACAACGGGCGGCGTGAAGGCAATGTCGCCCTCCGAAGCAGTTTTCAGCTCGTTCTGCGCGCCGGAAAGGTCGTAGCCGTCGTCGCCGTACATCACGACCCGGTCGAAGGTGTAGTCGCCGTCCGGCGATGGCTGCGCGGAATCCAGCGAGTCGCTGATGTAGACGAATTCCTCCGCGAGGGTCGCAGAGCAGCTGCTGGTGACATATCGTCCGAGCTTCTTTCCGTTTGCGTTCGCCATCGAGTAGGAGCCTGAAAGTCCCGCTGCGCCCACAATAATGCCGCAGGTCCCGATGCTGGCAAGCACGAGCCGCTGTATCCTTAGTTTGATCGTAGTTTTCATATTACCTCTCCTGATACCAATATAATCCCATTTCTGGAACGCTGTGAAAGTATTAAACCAAATGATTTGCCAAATAGATTATACCACATTTTTGCGGTTTCTGTCAATAAAAAAGCGTATACCGAGGTAAATTTTCTAAATGCCAAAAGTCTGGAAACCTGAAAATCCTGTGAAAAATCCGGATATCGGGTTGACACATTAGTTGCAGGGTGTTATAATTTAAGCGTTGCAAATTCAAAGGATCAAGAGAGGTGAGCGAAGTGAGTTTAGGTGACAGTCACGGGCGAAGTATTTATTGTACCGCCTTATCCGGCGCTTGCTTTGCCGCTGTCTTTGATAAAGATAGATAAAAACGAACAGGGCGGTACATTGCCCGGCTTCACTTTCAATTAGGAATGCGACGCGACAATAATTGAAAGGCGGAAAATACTATGGCAATGTACAACGAAAACGAACTGAACGAGCGCGCAGGACGCAGCTGCGCGGACGATATAGCAGCGCTCGTAAACGGCGACCTTTCGCCGAAAGCTATCCAGGAGCAGCTTGAAAACTACCACAACAGCGACATCGCTGATTCGGTCGAGATGATGGAACAGCCGGGCAGGACGCGGCTGTTCAGAGCCGTCGAGCCGGACAAGCTGGCGGATATTTTCGAATATCTGGAGCCGGAGAACGCTGCGAGGTTCCTGAATGACGCGGACATCGGCAGGACTGCTCTTATAGTCGGCAGAATGGAGCCGGATTCCGCGGCGGATATCCTGCGGGAGCTTCCCGGGGAAAAGAGGGCGGGCATTATCGGGCTTCTCGACCCGGAGCTGCGCCGGAAGATAGAGCTGATAGTTTCCTTTGACGAGGACGAGATCGGCAGCCGAATGAGCACGAATTACATCTCGCTGGATTCCGGAATGACAGTCGCACAGGCGACCCGGGCGCTGATGGATCAGGCGAAGGAGAACGACAATATCCAGATGCTTTTCGTAACAGCGGAGAACGGATTTTTCTGCGGCGCGGTGGAGCTTCGTGCGCTGCTGACCGCCGAAAAGCATGCGGATATCGCGCCGCTTATCCAGCACAGATTTCCTTACGTCTACGGCAGCGAGCGCACCGAGGACTGCATTGAGCGGCTGAAAGGCTACTCCGAAAGCAGCATTCCGGTGCTGGACGACTCCAACTGCATACTCGGCGTGATAACGCTGGAGGAACTGGTCGAGGCAGTCGACGACGAGATGAGCGACGACTACGCAAAGCTGGGCGGTCTTTCCTCGGAGGAGGACCTTCACGAGCCGCTGCTTGCGAGCCTGAAAAAGCGCATGCCCTGGCTGCTGATACTGCTGGTGCTGGGACTGGTGGTTTCCGGAGTTGTGGGGGCGTTTGAAAAGGTCGTTTCGCAGCTGACGATAATCATGGCTTTCCAGTCGCTGATACTTGACATGGCTGGTAACGTGGGCACGCAGTCGCTTGCGGTGACTATCCGCGTGCTGATGGACAAGGACCTGACGGCAGGGAAGAAGCTGCGGCTGGTGTGCAAGGAAATGCGCGTGGGACTGTTCAGCGGGCTGATACTGGGAGTGCTCTCGGTGCTGTTCGTAGGGCTTTACATCATGCTTGGCAAGGGATATCCTGCGCAGTATGCCTTTGCGGTTTCGGCGTGTATCGGAGCGGCGCTGCTGCTTGCGATGCTCATTTCGAGCGCAGTGGGGACGCTGGTCCCGATGTTCTTCAAGAAGATCGGGGTAGACCCTGCGGTGGCTTCGGGTCCGCTGATAACTACGGTGAACGACCTCGTCGCGGTCGTAACTTACTATGGACTTAGCTGGCTGCTGCTGTTGCAGGTCCTTCACCTCGGCAGCTGACAGGCGTGTAAAAAAACTAAGGGAGGGGCGTACCCCTCCCTTCAGACCGTCGAAAAAGTCCCGCTGGGACTTTTCCGCCGAACATCCGCGTCGCGCGCACCGCGTAAGGCGTAGCCGTCGCCTAGCGTAAGACCGCAAGGTCGTCGCCTAGCGTAAGACCGCAAGGTC
>CAKSHG010000090.1 GCA_934456315.1 uncultured Oscillospiraceae bacterium
GAACACAGTAGTTAAGCTCACTTGCGTCGACAATACTCGATGGGCAACTGTCCGGGAAGATAGATAGGCGCCGACACATATGCAGCTTTAGCTCAGTTGGTAGAGCAACTGACTCTTAATCAGTGGGTCCAGGGTTCGAGTCCCTGAAGCTGTACCAAATCGATAAGGAATAGGCGCTAACCTATTCCTTATCATTTATATGGCTCGTTAGTCAAGCGGTTAAGACGTTGGCCTCTCACGCCGAAAACGGGGGTTCGATTCCCCCACGAGTCACCAAATTTGTTGCTTCAAGCAACGGACTTCGCGCCAATAGCTCAGTTGGTTAGAGCAACCGGCTCATAACCGGTCGGTCCGGGGTTCGAGTCCCTGTTGGCGCACCACCAATAGGGGTATAGTTCAGCTGGTAGAACGACGGTCTCCAAAACCGTATGTCGAGGGTTCAAGTCCTTCTGCCCCTGCCATTAAATCCGCTTAGAATTTAATTCTAGGCGGTTTTTTGTATTTAATGACCTTTTATAGTGATATCTGCCAAGGATCTCTCCCTTAAACTGTATCATTTCACAAATTAAAAATTATCCGTATTTTTCTGCAACCTTTGTTCTGCATATTTTGTTTTAGATATGAAGATAGAACAATCTGTATTTCAAAGGAGGAATCATTATGAAAAAGGGAAAGAAAGCTATATTGGCAGGTGTGCTTGCGGCAATGATGCTCACAAGTACCGCGACAACGCTCGTGACCAGTGCGGACAACTGCGTCACTGGCCCTGAGGAATCAGCTGCCAAAACTAATTCTACAGTAAGGCTTAGCCGTCTGAAAGACTGCACGCTTGTGTACCCGGAATATGCCAGGGTCTGCGACGAGCCCTATGTAGCCGAGCTGATCAAGGACCGCACCGTTAAGGGAAAGCTGCAGCTGCGGGACGGAGAAACCCTGTATATTCCCGCAGGCAAGACCCTTACTTTGAACAAATCATCTGTATTATACGGTGGTACGATATATGTTGAAAACGGCGCGACCCTTATTATCAAGGATAGGTTGACCATATATGACAGCGCAAGCCTGATCTGCGATGGAAGAATCAATGTCGGCAGGAACGGTGTAATTCAGCTGTACAGTGGTGGAATGCTTTACGGTTCGCCGGATAGCACGATAAAGCTCAACGCTGATTCTTATCTGTACAGCGATGACTACGCGACGAACGTCTGCCTCGGTGAGGTCATAAAGATAAACGGTCTTAACGCCGATATCCGACGGACGTTTTTCCCGTCCGTTGTCAGTGCAGTCAGAACAACAACCGATCTTGTAAGCAATACGCTGTCCTCCGAAGTAGTTTCGGCTGACGATGTGAAAAAATCGCTCTCTGCGAAGTGGTATACACTTCAGGAGGTACCCGCAGGCGGAATCAGCGAAATGCTGACCGTGCTGTTTGATAACGGATCAACTATGAAATTCAGTTATGTTGGCGGCAGAATTCTTGGAATCAAAGGTACTTCTGTAAGGAATATATGGGAATACACCGCTGACAGGCTTGACGCTTTCTATGATGAGGATTCCGCTTCTGACAGCTCGTCCGATAAGAAGTTCACGGCTTCACAGCTGGACGAACTCACCTGTTTGAGCACCAATGTCGTTAAGGCAAAGCTGGATTCGATTTCCGGCAGTTCAGACTCCGCTGAATTTCATTTCACGGTGACTGAACAGATCAAGGGTGAAGCCGATAAGAAGATCAGCGTAATGCGTGATCAGAAATGGAACGGAGCGTCTGACAAGGATTTTGTCACGGGAAAAGAATACTTGCTGTTCCTTAATTCCGTTGATCTTGTTTACAAAGATTTGTACTATACGTTAGAATATTCCGTATCTGCACCGATAAGCAGCGGAAAGCTGACAAGTGTAAGATATAACGGCGGCGAATACACTCCTGCGGACGAGATTTCAACGTTGAAAAATGTTCGCGCCAGGGTAAAGGATATCGCCGATATGGATTATAGCCAGCCTGTTGACGGAGGGTATATTCACAACACGGATATCGACAATGTTGTTAAACTGTCGCCGTATATCGTCAAGGTCAAAATAACCGACAACATCGAGAAATTCGGCGAATCAGATGACGTCAGCATATTTACGGCAGAGCTTGAGAAATCCTATAAACTGACGCCGGCAGACCCGCTGAAAATAATCCTCCCGAATGACAAAGTCAAGGTCGGAAATGAATATGTGATACTTCTGTACCCTTATAACGGTACATCGCAGAAGATCTACATGGAATCCTCGAAGAACAGCATATTCAGGCCGGACGATACTGAACTGAAAGCGGCAATGGACAAATCGTACCTTTGATGTCGGATAATACACAAATGCGCCTTACATTATTGCAATATCTGTAAATCAAGGTTGACAGCGGGTATAAAATGGGGTATAATTATCACAGACTATAAAAACAAGGGAGTGTGTGATGATATGCCGAAGTTAAGCGGAGCAAAACAGATAATCAATCCCGATGAGAAAGAGCAGCTCTGCCGTGAGGTGCTGACTTCCCTCCCCGAGTGGGCGGGGAAGGATAAGAGCATTGACGAGCATTCAGCAGCGTGCAGAATGCTGCCGCTGTGGGCGGATATCGACGAGGGAACGGTTCGCGGTTTCATTGCCCTGCGTGAAACCAGCCCCTACGCTGCGGAGATATATGTCATGGGGGTAAAGAAAGAGTACCAGCGCCACAAGATCGGCAAGGGCATGTTCACTGCCCTGCTGAATTACGCCCGCCGTCAGGGGTACGAGTACCTCCAGGTTAAGACCGTCAAGGAGGGCACCAGCGAGCAGTTCGACACGGCGAATACGTTCTACCAGAGCCTTGGTTTCCGTGAACTTGAGGTGCTTCCGCTGTGGAGCGACAAGATACCCTGTCAGATCTATATACGCAATGTAAACTATTGATAAAACTTGAGCGCACCTGAAATATGGTGCGCTTTTCTTTTGCTTTTTCACCGTGGATTGTTGAAAACCCGGTGAATACTGTTAAATTTTCCGCGGAAGATTTACCCATAGTTTTGACATATATATTATTTAACTCCGGGGAATTATTGCGGAAAGTATAGGATATAAGCGGATTAACCGATGGTTTTTATGTTTATCGTAACTATCCGTATAATGCGTCAAAATATAACCTGTTTCGGTTAAATATGCGGTCGATTAAACTAATTGTTAAATACTATGTTGAAAAGGTTGAAAACTTGAGCTTTTGCACGGAAAGGTTGAAAGGTTTTCAACTTTTCAACGGCTCTGGGTTGAAAGATCGCAGAATACTACGGCGTTACCTCCGCTCGTGTGCAGGACAGACATTGCAGAGCCGCTGAAAAAAGGAGAAGTCAGCTGCATTTCCCACAGTATATTCCCCATAGGTATTGTCCGCTGTTTGCGGAATAGAATACCGCTTGTAATATATAGAATATTATTACTCAACGTGTACTCTAAATTGTAATAATACCAACACCAATAAACAGAGAGTAATATGACGGCTATACCGGCTGTTATGACCACACGCCCAGCGTAAATGCATAACAGAATGTAAACCGCGATAACACCGCCCTCTGTCAGCCGGAACATTGTCCAGCGTTTTTTCATATTATATTCACCGCCGCCACATAATTTTCAGATTCGGGATACAATATTTTGGGCTGCGGAAGTTATTTTTATGCATGGTGCTGAAAATCTCTGTGCAGTATTGACATAGGTATTTAACAGTGTTAAAATATGACTGCATTCAATAATTATATCAGGCAGGTGATAATGTGTTCTGTTTTGCTGATATGCTGTGGGAAAACAGCGAATTTATCGGCAACTCTTACCCGCCGGAAGTTTGCAGCGGGATCCTACTTAGCATGGAAAAACTTAGCCGGATAAAGTCTGACGGCGTAATAATCGGCATGACCCCGTCGGAATTTTCGGTGCTTTGCTGCGCAGAGCAGTATCCGAGGAAATACAACGGCACCGCCGCGAGCGTGGCAGAAATTGCCGCGCGAATGGGCGTATCGGTCCCGGCTGTTTCCAGAACGCTGCGCTCTTTGCAGGGAAAGGCGCTGATAGAGCGCGCGGTCGACGAGGACGACCGCCGCAGCGTGAGAGTTACCATAACAGAAGCGGGCAGGGAACAGCTCCGGGAGAACATGACCCGGGTAGTGGCTGCGCTCAACCGCATATTAGCAGTATTCACAGAGGACGAGATGCGTACTATCGCAAGGCTTTACGGCAAATTTGCCGCCGCAACGGAAAAACAGCTGGGGACGCGCTGAATATAGCGAAGCGTAACAAAATCAGACGCGTGAGTACACTCGTCTGAACGTGTCGATTTTGTTTTATTCAGCGTTTCTGTAGCGTGTGATAGATAGTCAGGACGAAAGGAGCAAATAATGCTTGAGATCAGAAACATCGTAAAGGATTACGAAACTGGCAGCGAAACAGTGCACGCCCTCAAGGGAGTGTCCATCGCGTTCCGCGAAAGCGAGCTGGTAAGTATCCTGGGACAGTCGGGCTGCGGCAAGACCACGCTGCTGAACATCATCGGCGGGCTTGACCAGTACACCAGCGGCGACCTTATAATCAACGGACAGTCCACCAAGCAGTACCGGTCTGCTGACTGGGATACATACCGCAACCATTCCGTGGGATTCATCTTCCAGAGCTACAATCTTATTCCGCACCAGAGCGTGCTTTCCAACGTGGAGCTTGCGCTGACGCTTTCCGGAGTTTCCAAGGCGGAGCGCCGCAGACGCGCTAAGGAAGCGCTCGAAAAGGTCGGACTGGGGAATCAGCTCAACAAGCGCCCTAATCAGATGTCCGGCGGACAGATGCAGCGCGTAGCTATCGCGAGAGCGCTTGTAAACGACCCTGATATCCTGCTTGCAGACGAGCCTACCGGTGCACTGGACAGCGAAACCAGCATTCAGATAATGGAATTGGTCAAGGAGATCGCGAAGGACCGCCTTGTAATAATGGTAACGCACAATCCGGAGCTTGCCGAGAAGTACTCCACCCGTATAGTAAGGCTGCTGGACGGTCAGATAGTCGGCGACAGCGACCCGTTTGACCCGTCCGCGGAAACCGCGCACAGCGAGGTCAGAAAGAGCGAGGTAACAAAGGGCAAAAAGACCTCTATGTCGTTCCTGACGGCGCTTTCCCTGTCGAAGAACAACCTCATGACCAAGAAAGGGCGGACATTCCTGACTTCGTTTGCGGGAAGCATAGGTATCATCGGTATAGCGCTGATACTGTCGCTGTCCAACGGCGTGCAGGAGTACATCAACAGTGTGGAAAGGTCCACGCTCGCTTCCTTCCCGGTGTCGATACAGCACGAAACGGTTGACTACACCAGCCTTATGACCTCGATGATGAACGTCCGCGACAACGCTGACCAGGATCGCGACCCTGACAGGATATACACCAACGACATCTCCACCGAGATGATGAAAACAATGCTCTCCGAAATGCAGACCAACAACCTTGCCGAGTTCAAGGCGTACATCGAGAGCGACCCGGACGGCATAAGCGAAAGCATAGAGGAGATACAGTACAGCTACGACAGCAACCTGTATATCTACGGTCACAGCGCCGACGGGGATATCATGCAGATAAACCCGTCCACGGTCATGACTGCGATGATGGGACAGTCCATGGCAGATAACGTCAGCCAGATGACCAGTACCTATTCCTCGCTGATGGGCAGCAGCTCCATGAGCAGCTACGACGCATTCCATGAGCTGTTTAGCACCGACATGCTGAAAACAGAATACGAGGTCCTGGCGGGCAGGCTCCCGGAGTCCTACAACGAGGTAGTCGTAATGGTAACCGACCGCAGCGAGCTTTCTGACGTCACGCTGTACACTCTGGGGCTGCGCGACCAGAGCGAGCTTGAGGGCATGATGTCGAGCGTTATGGCGGGCGAGAGCTTCGACCTTGACACAGGCGACCTCTCGTTCAGCTACGACGATCTGATGGGACTGGAATTCAGCATGCTGACCGCTCCGGAGTTCTATCAGAAGAACGACGACGGAACCTGGACAGATATGCGCGGCGACAGCGAATTCATGGAGCAGGCTGCGGAGAACGGACTTAAACTCAAGGTGGTAGGCATAATCAAGCCGGACGCTGATTCGTTGATATCCTCCACAAACTCCGGAGGCATCGGCTACACCCATGCTCTGACCGAATACATGATTGAAAAGGTGAACGACAGCGAGCTTGTAAAGGCGCAGAAAGAGAATCCTGACGTAGACGTGTTCACCGGCATAGAATTCCCCAGGGCTGACGAGGAATCCGAGCAGCCCATGTCCCAGAGCGAGGCAATGGAAATGCTCACCGGAATGCTCTCTGAGGAGCAGCGCACACAGCTCAACCAGGGCATAATGGCGGCGCTCACCGAGGAACAGCAGGCGGAGATACAGTCGGCGATGATGGGCATGGTATCCGATGAGCAGATGAATAGTATCATGATGGGACTTCTGACTCCGGAGCAGCTCATGCAGCTCCAGACCGGCGCTGACGTAAACAGTCTGCTCACTGACGAGCAGAAAGCGCAGATGTCCGCGCAGATAGCGGCTTCGCTTACCGCCGAGCAGAATGCGGAGCTTTCCGCGATGATGAACGGAATGGTAGACCCGTCGAAGCTGTACACAGCTTTTATGCAGGTGCTGACCACCGACCAGCTCAAGCAGCTCATGGACATGACGAAGGAGCCGGAGAGCACAGACGCGACCTATGACGGAAATCTGAAGCTCCTGGGCGTTGCGGATCTGTCAGAGCCCAGCTCCATGATGATATACGCTACTGATTTTGAGAGCAAGGAGAAGATAACCCAGCTCATTGAGAAATACAACGATTCCAAGATAGCCGACGACGACCAGGCTGACGTTATCAACTACACTGATTATGTAGGGCTGATGATGTCCAGCGTGAGCGACATTATCAACGCGATATCCTATATTCTGATAGCATTCGTTGCTATTTCGCTTGTGGTATCTTCCATAATGATAGGAATAATCACTTATATATCGGTGCTCGAGCGTACTAAGGAGATCGGAATACTGCGTGCAATGGGCGCTTCCAAGCGCGATGTATCCAACGTGTTCAATGCAGAAACGCTCATAGTCGGATTCTCGGCGGGTGTTATAGGGATAGGCGTGACATTGCTGCTGAATATTCCGATAAACATCATAATCGAGAATATCACGGGCATTGCCAATGTCGCACTTCTTCCGTGGCAGGGCGGTGTGATACTCGTTGTGATAAGCATGCTGCTTACGCTTATAGCAGGTCTTGTCCCGGCTGGAGTTGCCGCGAAGAAAGACCCGGTAGAAGCATTGAGAACAGAGTAATAACAAGCCCCCCGACTTCTGTCGGGGGGCTGTTGTTTTACCATTTCGGGTGTTCATGCGGGCAGTAGGAACTCCGCCTTGCTGCGCGCAGCTCGACATAACAGCCACATTTCTGGCATGTCCCGCTGACGAGCGAATCGCACAGGCGGCATTGCGACAGCCGTGCGGCGTAGTCCTCCGGGGAGGCTTTCTGCGCAGCCGGCAGAGCGGCTATCCGCTGCTGTATCGCTTCCATCAGCTGGGTTTCGTCTATGTCCTGCAACAGGCAGCGGCGGCAGGGTTTGCGTTCCATCACAGCTTTATTGTGAGCGCAGCAACGGAGCAGGGCGGGAGCACTACCTCGGCTCTGCCGTTGTCGGCTGTTACAGTGAGCGGCTTTATTGCAACTCTGTCCGGCTCGTCAAATGTGTTCAGGGCGTGCACATCGTCGGTGAGAATACGACCCTCTGCGGACTTGATCCCGGCAAATGCAGCGGCTATGTCCACTCTGAAGCTTTCGGAGAGCGAAGCGTTGGAGAGAGTTACGAATACATCTCCGTCCGCGTTTACGGAAGCGGACTGGCTGATGGCGGGAACGCCCTCGGCTGCGCCGGAGTTCTGAATGTGGCTGTATATCAGGTCGGAATCCTGGTGCTGCTTGTAGAGGTCGAAAACGTGATAGGTCGGGGTATTTATCGTCTTTGCGCCTTCGGTCAGCAGAATGGACTGGAGAACGTTCACCGCCTGCGCGATGTTTGCCATCGGGATACGCGCGGAGTGCTGGTTGAAGATGTTCAGATTTATGGCCGCAACTATCGCGTCGCGCATGGTGTTCTGCTGGTAGAGGAATCCCGGATTGGTTCCTGGCTCGACGTCGTACCAGGTGCCCCACTCGTCCACGATAAGACCTACCCTGTGTTCAGGGTCAT